>DATIGQ010000134.1 GCA_035454605.1 Terriglobales bacterium | reverse complement strand
GACGTGGAACTGGTCACCGTGCTGGCCCCGGACCTGGGCGCGGTGAGGGCTGACCCCAGCCAAATCGAGCAGATCCTCATGAACCTGGTGGTCAATGCCCGCGACGCCATGCCCAAAGGCGGCCGCATCATCCTGGAAACCATGAACGTGGACTTGAGCCACTCCTACGTGCAGGAGCACCGTGTGGTCGAACCCGGCAGCTACGTGATGCTGGCCGTGAGCGACTCGGGCACCGGCATGGACACCCAGACCCAGGCCCACATCTTCGAGCCCTTCTTCACCACCAAAGAGCTGGGGCGCGGCACCGGGCTCGGGCTTTCCACCGTCTACGGCATTGTGAAGCAAAGCCAGGGCCACATCTGGGTATACAGCGAGATCGGCCATGGGACCACGTTCAAGATCTACCTGCCGTGCGTTCAGGAGGCCGCTCGTGCGGAGCGGCCGGAGCCCCAGCCCGCCGGCGTGGCACGTGGCGAAGAGACCATTTTGTTAGTCGAGGACGACCTCGCGTTACGGCAGCTCGCCGTCAAGATCCTGCGCCGCGAGGGCTACACCGTGCTGGAGGCGGAAAGCTCCGTCCATGCGGAAGACATCTGCCGTCGACATCCGGGGCAGATCGATCTCGTCCTCACCGACATGATCATGCCGGAGATGAGCGGGCGCGAGCTGGTGGAGCGCGTGCGCGCGCTGCGGCCGCGCGTGCGCGTGCTCTACATGTCCGGTTACACGGAGCATGCCGCGAGCCAGCAGCCCGGCCTGGGGATCGACGCCCCGCTCCTTTCCAAGCCCTTCAGTTCCGCCGTGCTTTCCAGCAAGATTCGCGAGGTGCTGCGGCAGCCCGCAGCCTAGGAGACGAGTGGGGAGGAGATCTTCAGCAGGATCAGGTACAGCAGCATGTAGCGCTTCAGGTTGCTGGTGATGAGGAAGTTCGCCCGCACGTGCTCGCGTCCGTTGCGTCCCAGCTGCCGGGCGAAATCGGGGTGCGTCAGCAGGTATCGGATCTGGTAGGCGCAGCCTTCCACGGAATGCACCAGCATGCCGGTCAGCTTGTGAATCACCTGCACGGGGATCCCGCCCACGGCGCCGGCAATCACCGGCTTTCCTTTCCATAAGGCTTCGGAGACCGTAAGGCCGAAGCCTTCGCGCAGCGACTTCTGGATGACGATGGTCGAGGCCCGCTGCAACGCGTTGATTTCGACGTGGGACCACGGCGGCAAGTCGAGGATGATGACGTCGGGGTCGCCGGCCGCGGCTTCTTTCACCTCGGCCAGCACTTGGGCGCCTTCGGGGTCGTCCGTAGCCCCGCCGCCCGCCAGCACGAGCTGGCAGTCCGCATAATGTTTGGCCATCTTGTAGGCCCGGATCACTCCCACCGGGTCCTTGAGCCGATCGAACCGCGAAATCTGGGTCAGGATGGGCCGTTTGCGGTCGATGCCGAACCGGTCGCACACTTCCTGCACTTTCTTGTCATCCAGTTTCTTGTTTTTTTCCGCCAGCGGGTCGATGGCGGGAAAGAACAGGTATTGCGGGATGCCCATCTGGGAACGGCTGAAGGAGGGCGAAGAAAAGATGGCGGCGTCGTATTGCTCCACCAGCGGCCGCAGCAGCCCCCACACCCCTGGATGCGGATGCGAGAGGTCAATGTGGCAACGCCAGATCCATTTGGCCTTCCCCTCGGGCTTGGAAAGGACGAGCCCGGCAGGCTGCGGATCGTGGATCACCACTAGGTCTTCCCCGAACTGCATGCTCTGGCGGTTCTGTTCGTTGTAACTGAGAAAGACGTCGCTGGCCTCCTGCGTCAGCTCGTAGGGGCTGCCGTGCAGGGCGTTGTGAAAAGCCTTGGTGACGGCAAAGAAGTCCTCGCCACCGGTGATCACCTCCCACTTGGTGGCGATCTCCAGCTCGTTCATCAGCGGGACCAGGCGGTTCAGGATCTCCGCCACTCCACCGCCCACCGCCGTCGAGTTCACCATCTTGACGGTGCGGCCTCGTAGCTGCTGGGCCAGGTAGCGCAGCTCGTCTATCTCCGCAGGGCCCACCACAGCGGCGTAATCGTCCAACCGAGGTTGCGGCCGGACCGCCCTGCGCGCCGGCCGGGCGCTCTCGCTCGGTGGAGCCACGGTCGCGCCGGGGTTGTTCTTTCGGTTCACGCTTCTTTGCTCCCACTTGCCCCGTTTAGAGCCTTCTGTACTGCTTCCAGGATGCGTTGGCGGACGCCCTCGAGCGTCAGCGTATAGATGTCGATGCGCTTGATCTGCTGGGCCAGGTCACCGAGGTCCAGCGCTTCCTCGAGCCAGACGGAGAAATTGTTGGAATCGAGTTTGAGGCGCAGTCGAGCGTCCACAAAGTGGTAGTGAATGCTGGCCACGGAAACCTTTTCCAGGCTGCTGGCGAACTCCTCCAGGTTGTGGGCCTGGTAGGGCGTGGGCACCACGAATAACTCGGAGGCGGCGAAATAAAACGGCTCGAACGCGGTTCTCCCGGCGGCTTCCGGGTGCGTTCGCACATACTCGTCCATGACGCTTACCAGGCGTTGCCGCAGGCCCGCGATCTCGGTGAACTCCCGGATATCCACCGCGGCCAGGTGTTCCGCCAGCCGCGCCTCATTGCAGGCCGCCAGCGCCCACTGCGCGAAGTCGTTGGAGAAACCCTCGGTAATGAAGTGGTGCTCACGGAGCGTCTGGAAGGTGTGCTCGAAGATGGAGGCGTCGGAACACGACCGCAGCCCCTCAAGCAGTTCGGCCACCGTCGTTGCACGCTGTGGCTCGATGCGCAGCAGGTGCGCCGCAGACCGGAACTGAAAAGGCTTGCGGGCTGCGCGTTGGCCGACCGGAATCATTAGATGGCGACAGGCTTCCATTTTAGATGCCGAGAGCGATGGATGAATTGCCTTTCGAGAAAAACGGAATCTGAGAACGATGTCCGATTAGGGTTGAACCAAGTAGCCCATGCGGCGAAAATAGAAGGTTGGGCTGTAGTCGACAACGAACGCCTGACGTCTAGGGCCGGAGTCATCCCTCCGGTTCGATGGAAAGCCGGACGCAGGCAGCGCCGCACCCCTGCTTTGCGGCGGCTTATCCGGAACTACCATGAGAATCCTGCGGGCAGATATCGACCTGGAGTCCTTCTACCGCAGCCTCGAGCGCTCTCCGCGCCGGCTGCTGATGTTGGACTACGACGGCACCCTGGCCCCGTTTTGTGCCCAACGCGACCAGGCCGTCCCCTATCCAGGAGTGCGCGCAGCGTTGGATGAAGTCCTGTGCGCCCGCCGGACCCGCGTAGTGATCATCAGCGGTCGTGCCCTGGCCGACTTGTTGCCGCTTCTCGGCCTGCGCCAGCCCGTGGAGCTCTGGGGCTCGCACGGCATCGAGCGGCGGCACGCCAATGGCGATGCGCAGACCGCCGAACTCGACCCCAAGGCGCTGCGAGGCTTGGCGGACGCGGATTCCTGGGTGGAGTCCGCCGGTTTGGGGCCGTATGCCGAGTCCAAACCCGGGTGCCTGGCCTTGCACTGGCGCGGCATGCCAGCGGACGACGCCGCCGCATTGCGCACGCGAGCTCTGGAAAGCTGGTCGCCGCTGGCGCTTGCCCACGGTCTGGATCTGCGTGACTTCGATGGCGGCCTCGAACTGCGCACGCCCTCACGTAGCAAAGCGAGCGCTGTGCGCACTCTGCTGGAGGAGGAAAAGGAAGCCGTACCTGCCGCCTACCTGGGTGACGACCAGACGGACGAAGACGCTTTCGGTGCCTTGCAAGGAAGGGGGTTGCGGGTCCTGGTGCGCCCTGAGTTGCGACCGACCGCCGCTGATCTCTGGCTCCAACCGCCGGAGGAGCTTCTGGAATTCCTGGCTCACTGGCAGGGAGGCGCGCGATGACCCGCCGCCTGGTCGTAGTATCCAACCGGCTGCCCGTGGTTTTGACTCGCGATGGTGGCGAGTGGCGCACGCGCCCGGCCTCGGGCGGCCTGGTTTCGGCCCTGGCTCCAATTCTCGGCGCCGAGTCCGGATTGTGGATCGGGTGGCCAGGCACCAGCGAGGCCCCCGCCGTGGTGGAGCAGTTGCGCTCGGCCTCGGAACGGTCGGGATACGGTCTGGAGCCTGTATTCCTTACCGCGGAGGAACGTTCCCAGTTTTACCTGGGCTTCTCCAACGAGATCATCTGGCCGCTGTTTCATGATCTTCAGTCGCGCTGCAACTTCGATCCTGCCTACTGGGGCAGCTATGTCGCCGTGAATCGCAAGTTTTCCCACGCCATGGCCCAGTTAGCCCGGCCCGAAACCCTGTTCTGGGTGCACGACTATCACTTGATGGAAACGGCGCGCTTCCTGCGCGAGATGGGCGCACAGGCACGGGTGGCATTCTTTCTTCACATTCCCTTCCCTCCGCCGGACATCTTCGAGAAACTACCCTGGTGCGAGTCCATTCTGCGTTCGCTGCTGGAGTTCGACCTGGTCGGATTCCAGACGCGGCGCGATCTGCGCAACTTCGTACAGTGCCTGAATGCGCTCGTGAAGGGAGCATCGCTGCACCGCGACAGCGGCTTCCTGCAGGCTCGGCTCGGTGAGCGCAAGGTGCGGCTTGGCCATTTTCCCATCAGCATCGACTTCCGCGCCTTCGCCGAACAGGCGTCGCGTCCCGAGGTCGCCGACCGCGCGGCCCGCATCCGCGTAGAACAGAAGGACTGCCAGCTGGTTCTGGGCGTGGACCGGCTGGACTACACCAAGGGCATCCCCGAGCGCCTGAAAGCTTTCCGCAACCTGCTGGCGCGATTTCCCGACCTACGCCGGAAGATCGTGCTGGTGCAGGTGGCCGTTCCCAGTCGTGCCGATATCCCGCGCTACCGGGAACTCAAGACGGAGATCGAGCGCCTGGTCAGCGAGGTCAACGGAGAGTACACGCAATCCGGATGGGTGCCGGTCCACTACCTTTACCGCAATTTGAATCGCAATGAACTGCTGGCCTACTACCGGGCAGCGTCCGTTGCGCTGGTCACGCCGTTGAAGGATGGCATGAACCTGGTCGCCAAGGAATATTGCGCGGCACAGGTCGACAACGACGGCACCCTCATCCTGAGCGAGTTCGCTGGGGCGGCCGCGGAACTCAAACGCGGGGCTTTGCTGGTGAATCCCTACGATTCGGAGGGCGTTGCCGCCGCCATACACCAGGCGTTCCACATGGATCCCGCGGAACGCCACGAGCGCATGCGCCGCATGCGCCAGATCATCCGCCAGGCAGACATCTTCCGCTGGGCGGCTTCCTTCCTTAAGGCGGCACCATGAGCGGGGAGCGACTTTCCTGCAGTCCGATGTCTCTGGGCTGAGATAATGAACCGATTTGCACGGTGACTCATGCCACACGGCGCCAATCCGCTCCTGTTGGACCTGTTCCTCATTTTCATCCTGGCGAAGCTGCTGGGCGAGATTTTCGAGCGCTTCCGGCTGCCCGCCGTACTGGGTGAGATCCTGGCCGGCGTGGTGTTCGGTCCTTACGCGCTGGGATGGGTGACACCCAGTCCGAGCGTCCACTCCTTTGCGGAACTGGGCGCCATTTTCCTGCTGTTCACCGTGGGATTGGAAACGCACCCAAAGGACCTCATCCGGGTGGGGTCGAAAGCCCTGGGTGTGGCGCTGGCTGGTGTTGTGGTTCCTTTCGCCTTCGGCTTCGCCTACATGATGCTGCGCTACGGCCAGACGCAGGAAGCCATTTTCGTGGCCGCGGCCATGGTGGCCACCAGCGTAGGCATCACGGCGCGCGTGCTGGGCGACATGAAGGTGTTGCAGACGCGAGCCGCGCGCATCATCCTGGCCGCTGCCGTCTTTGACGACATCCTGGCCATGATCCTGCTCGCGGTCGTGGCCGGGCTGGGCTCCGCCGGCGGCGTGCAGTGGCTCCACCTCGGGGTCCTGTTCGCGGAAGCGATTGCTTTCGCGCTGTTCATGATCTTCGTGGCGCCGCGAGTCATGCACCGCATGCGGCCGCGCCTCGAAAAGATGTCTGTGCCCAACGCGCCCTTACTGGCGTCGCTGGCTCTCTGCCTCGGTCTGAGCGTGGCGGCGGAGAAAATCGGCATGGCCGCCATCATCGGAGCCTTTTTCGCCGGCCTGGCCTTCGCCGAATACTCGCCGGAATGGAACCTGCAACCCCGGGTTCACGCCATCAACGAGTTCCTGGCTCCATTCTTCTTCTTCACGATGGGGACGCGGCTCGATCTCGAAGCCTTCACGCCCGAGGTTTTGATATCTGCCGCCGTCATCTCCGTGCTGGCGCTCATCTCCAAGGTCGGCGGCTGCGGATTGCCGGTGTTGCGGGAGGGCTGGCTGACCGCATTGCAGGTGGGTGTGGGCATGATGCCCCGCGGCGAAGTCGGCCTGATCGTGGCGCTGGTCGGCCTGAACCTGGGGGCTATCTCCCAGTCGTCCTATGCCATCGTCATCTTCATGACCGCGGTCACCACGCTGCTCGCCCCGCCCATCCTGCGCGTGCTCTTTCGGCGAGGAGAAGATGCAGTCGCGGATTGATTCGTCCCGGCACAGACTGACTCTCCTTTGTCCCCGCCGGTATAATCTCCGCTTCATTCTGTTCCGGGAGCCTGCATGACAAGTCTGGCTGGGCACGTCGCGCTGGTGACAGGGGCGTCGCAGGGCATCGGTCGGGCGTGCGCTCTGGAGCTGGCGCGCGCCGGGGCGGCGGTGGCCGCAGCCGCGCGCAGCGAAGAGAAACTCGCCGCACTGGTCGCGGAAATCACAACGGCAGGAGGGCAGGCTGCTGCTTTCCGCCTGGACGTGGCCAGCGAAGACGAGGTCAAGGCCGCCTGCAAGTCTGCCATCGAACGCTTCGGCAAGGTCGACATCCTGGTCAACAACGCCGGCATCACGCGCGATCAACTGGTCATGCGCATGAAGCGCGCGGACTGGGACGCGGTCCTCCAGACCAACCTCACCGGCGCCTATCTCACCATCCAGCAGGTCATCGGCTCCATGCTGAAGCAGCGCTGGGGACGCATCATTAACATGACCAGCATCTTCGGCCAGATCGGACAGGCGGGCCAGGCCAACTACGCAGCGTCGAAGGCGGGCCTGATCGGCCTGACTCTGGCGGTGGCGCGCGAGGTTGCGTCGCGCAACATTACGGTGAATGCCGTGGCGCCCGGCTACATTGAGACCGCCATGACCGCTGTGCTCTCCGTGGACATGAAGAAGAAGGTGCTGGAGATGATTCCGCTGGGCCGAGCCGGCACCGAGCAGGACGTCGCGCAGGCTGTCCGCTTCCTGGCCTCCGACGAAGCTGCCTACATTACGGGCCACGTTCTCAACGTCAACGGCGGCATGCACATGGGCTAGGAAGCCATTTGCCATTGGCACTTGGCATTGCGCTTCGCTCTCGACAAACTGGCACGTGACCTCCTGAGTCCGTCCCCTAGGCCAGCGCATCCGATTCGGGGAGGCTGCTGCAACCGTGCGCATCATCCAAGCCGCAACCGCCGAACAGGTAGGAGAGGTCCGCAAGCTCTTCGTCGAGTACGGTGAGTCTCTAGGATTCAGCCTTTGTTTTCAGAGCTTTGACCAGGAACTCGCGGGGCTTCCCGGCGATTACGCCCCGCCCGCAGGCCGACTATTGCTGGCGGAAGAAGCTGGCAAGGCGGCAGGCTGCGTGGCGCTGCACCGTCTGGCCAACGACATCTGCGAGATGAAGCGGCTGTATGTGCGGCCGTCCTTCCGCGGGCGCAAACTGGGCCGGAAGCTGACCGAGCGCGTAATCGAAGAAGCGCGCGGCATCGGTTACAAGCGCATGCGGCTGGATACTATCGCCGACTCCATGCGCGAGGCCGTGGCTCTTTATCGCGCGCTGGGTTTCCGCGAGATCCCTCCCTATCGTCCTAATCCCATCGCCAGCGCCACCTACATGGAACTCGATCTCTGAGTTCCGGCCCGGTTTGACACTGCACAGAAAGTTGTGCTCCTTCGATTGCGACGATTCTTTCGGCGCCGGAAGATTCTGCTTGCAAGAGCGAGGGACTCTCGCTACTATTCCCGCACTTCGAGACGCTAAGAGAACCGTTATTACACCCGGCATGAACATCGGCGAGACGATCCGCAGCTTTCGGTTGCAGAAGGGCATGTCCCAGGGCGACATCGAGAAGCGGACGGGGTTACTGCGCTGCTATCTGTCGCGAGTGGAAAACGGCCACACCATCCCCTCGCTGGACACGCTAGCCAAGATCGCCGGCGCCATGGAAGTTCCGCTGGCGCAGTTCTTCGCGGACCCGGCGCGCTCCAATGGCTCCGCGCGGGCCCTGCCGCAGTTGAGCGACGACGAGGTCCGCTTCCTCACCCAGATCCGCCGCTACTCCACCAGCCTCTCCGAGAGCGACCGCAAGCTGGTGCTGGCCATGGTGAAGAAGATGGCCGTCAACAGCGGGAAATAGCTACTCACCTGATACACGGCCTTCCCCCAGTTAAGATTCCGCCACTACCGCCTGTGATATAGTGCCCTTCACGCCGCTGCGCAACGGCCCGCTCCGGGCACTTCGTGCCGCCGAACGGGACGAGGTGGACCATGACCATCGATGAGGAACTTACTCACCTCGACGAGTTGCTGCGCCGCCTGAAAATCGAGTACGACATCTTTTTCGGCGGCGGGTCCAAACGGCCGCCGGCGGACAGCGAGTGGCGCGTACAGGCCATCCTCAAGAAGTATTCCGACAGTCACAAGATGAGTTTTGCGCAGCGCTTCCGCTTCAACACCATCCAGCAGAAGTACGCCATCTTCAGCGACCTGTGGCGGCAGAAGGTAAAGATCAAGGAAGAAGGCTTTCGCCGGCCGCAAGACGCCGTGCTGGGCATCCAGGGCATGCGCGTGGAAGAAGAAGCCAAGGCGCGCGAGGAGATGCGCGCGGCCGAGCCTTTCCGCGTGGCCTGCTCCGATGTGGACTCGGACCACGAGAAAGTCCAGGCGCTGTTCAACGCCATGGTGGAGGCGCGCAAGCAGGCGGGCGATGCCGGGGCAGGCGCGGCCAACTTCGAGTCCTTCAAGTCTTTCGTCAAGAAGAAGACGGACCAGTTGCGCAAGGACTACGGCTGCCACGCGGTGGAGTACGCCGTCGAGGTGGAGAACGGCCAGGTCCGGCTCAAGGCAAAAGCGAAAGTCTGAGTGCGTATTTCCGAAGTTCGAGTTCGACACTTCCCCTTGTGACATCTTTGCGCGCCTCCGGCGCGCCATGTATTCTGTTGCGCCCTGCCAATCCTGCCATCGAGGGAACCAGTGCCGAAAATCCAGCGCGCCATCCTCAGCGTGACCGACAAGACCGGGCTGGCGGAATTCGCCCGCCGCCTCTCTGCCATGCAGGTGGAACTGGTCTCGACCGGAGGAACGGCGCGCCTGCTGCGTGATTCTGGTGTGGCGGTGCGCGACATCAGCGAGCTCACGGGATTTCCGGAGATGCTCGACGGGCGCGTCAAGACGCTGCACCCCAAAGTGCACGGCGGCATCCTGCACATTCGCGCGAACGCCGACCATCGCGCCGCCGTGGCCCAGCACGGCATCGCGCCCATCGACATGGTGGTGGTGAACCTCTACGCCTTCGAGAAGACCGCGTCGAAACCGGGCGCGCACTTCGACGAGATCATCGAGAACATCGATATCGGCGGACCTTCGATGGTGCGCTCGGCGGCCAAGAACTTTCGCGACGTCGCCATCGTGACCTCGCCCGCCGACTATGACGCGATCGCCCAGGAGATGGAGAAATCGAGTGGCGAGCTTTCCCTCGACACGCGCTGGCGCCTGGCACAGAAGGCGTTCGCGCTCACTGCCACTTACGACTCTGCGATCGCCTCGACGCTTGACCGCATCCAGCTTGCCGACGCCAACTTTGCGTTCGGCGACGGCGCCGCATTTCCCGCAACTCTCCGGCTGGCATTCACCAAGGCCATGGACCTGCGGTACGGCGAGAATCCGCACCAGAAGGCCGCGCTTTATTCCGATGGGTCCGGCCGGGGCGTGGCCAACGGCCGCCAACTCCAGGGCAAGGAGCTTTCCTACAACAACATCGTGGACCTGGAGGCGGCGTGGAGCCTGGCGCAGGAGTTCGCCGAGCCGGTAGCCGTCATCATCAAGCACACCAACCCGTGCGGCACTGCGACCGGCAAGACGCTCGTGGAAGCCTACAAGAAGGCGCTCGAATGCGACCCGGTCTCCGCTTTCGGCGGCGTCATCGGGTTCAACCGTCCGGTGGACGGCGAAACCGCCGCCGAAGTGGCCAAGCTTTTCGTCGAAGCGGTGGCTGCGCCGGGCTACGACGAAGCGGCACGCGCCGCCTTCGCCGCCAAGAAGAACCTGCGGCTGATGGAAGTAGCGCCGGCGCCGCCAAGCCGTACGCTGAAAAACGTCTCCGGCGGCTTGTTGCTGCAGGACGACGACATCCGCCCGCTGGCCGACGCCGACCTCAAGGTGGTCACGACGCGCAAACCGACAGAAGAAGAGATGCGGGCGCTGCTGTTCGCCTGGAAGATCGCCAAGCATGTGAAGTCGAACGCGATCGTGTACGCGCGCGACGGGCAGAGTGTGGGCGTGGGCGCCGGCCAAATGAGCCGCGTGGATTCGTGCAAGATCGGCGCCATGAAGGCCGTGCTGCCGCTCAAAGGCACCGTGGCCGCCTCCGACGCCTTCTTTCCCTTCCCCGATGGCGTGGAGGAGATCGCCAAGGCCGGGGCAACGGCCATCATCCAGCCGGGCGGTTCGGTGCGCGACCAGGACGTAACCGACGCCGCCAACCGCCTGGGCCTGGCCATGGTGTTCACCGGCGTACGACATTTTCGACACTGATGGCGACCGCCTCGCCACGCTTTCTCTCGCCCCGGTCGCGGCGGGCATCGTAGAATAGCCCTGTACCGGGTCGGCCCCGCGCGCATCCAATCAGTCATGGCGTCGTGCCGGACCGTCAAGGAACCTAGATGAAGTCTCGCTCTCTTCTGATCCCAGCCCTACTCCTTGCCCTTCCCCTCAGCGCGCAGGACCTGCCGGAGGCGAAGGCGCCGCCCCAGACGCCCGCATCCGCCCAGCCGGCTGCTCCGGCTTCCGGACAAGCTGCTCCCGCTGCGGCGAATACGCCGGCAAAAGCGCCGGACCGTTCCGCCGCCTACTACCACTACACGCTGGCGCACATCTACGAGGAGCTGGCTACGGTATACGGGCGGTCGGAGTACGTCAGCAAAGCGGTGGAGCAGTACAAGCTGGCGCTCCAGAACGATCCTCAGTCGGAATTCCTGAACTCGGAGCTGGCGGAGTTCTACGCCAAGACGGGGCGCATCCGTGACGCGGTGCTGGAAGCGCAGGAGATCCTGAAGCGCGATCCCAACAACCTCGAAGCCCACAAGCTGCTGGGCCGCATCTACGTGCGTTCGCTGGGCGACTCGCAGAGCGGGCAGTCGCAGGAGATGCTGAAGCGGGCGCTGGAACAGATCCGGGAAGTCGTCCGCCTGGAACCCAAGAACACCGACAACTACCTGCTGCTGGGCCGCCTGCACATCCTGGCCAAGGAACTGGACAAGGCCGAGGAGGCATTCAAGGACGCGCTCAGGAACGATCCCGCATCGGAAGAAGCGCTCACCAACCTGGCCTATCTGTACACCGAGCAGGGGAACTTCAGCCGCGCGGTCACAACGTTGGAGTCGGTGCCCGAGGCGGAGCGCACGGGGAAAATCTACGCGGCGCTGGGCTTCAGCTACGAACAGCAGAAGGACTACGGCAAGGCGGTGGCGGCCTACCGCAAGGCAACGGAGTCCGACAGCGACAATCTGGACTGGCAGCGCGGCCTGGCGCAGAACCTGTTCAACGATGGCCAGCTCAAGGAAGCGCTGGAGCAGTACCAGGCGCTGGCGGAGGCCGATCCGCAGGACGCCACCACGCTGGTGCGCATCGCAGAGATCCAGCGGCGGGACGGCCAGTTCGACGCCGCCCTGGAGAGCCTGAAGAAAGCCGAAGCGCTGGTGTCGAACTCCCTCGAGGTGCCCTACAACATGGCCCTGGTCTACCAGGCCCAGGGCAAGTTCGATGACGCGGTGCGGGTGTACACCCAGTTGCTGGATCGCACCGCCAAGGCCGACCGGAACTACAGCGAGAGCGAGCGCTCCAACCGGGCGGTGTTTCTGGAGCGCCTAGGCGATCTCTACCGGGACGCGAACCAGACCTCGAAGGCGCTGGAGACTTTCGCGGAAATGCTGACCCTGGGCGGGGAAACGGCTTCGCGCGGATACCAGCAGATCATCGAAACGCATCGCACGGCGCGCCAGTGGGCGGAGGCGCTGCGCGTGGCCGAGGAGGCCGCCAGGAAGTTTCCCCAAGACCGCGACCTGCAGATGCAATACGCCGCGCAACTGGCGGACAGTGGAAAGCCCGACGAGGGCGTGGCCCGGGTGCGTGGGCTGCTGAAAGGCACGCCGGAGGACCGCGAAGTCTATCTTGCGCTGGCGCAGATCTACAGCCGGCAGCGGCGCTGGAAGGAATCCGAGGAGGCCATCGCCCAGGCCGACAAGCTGGCCACCACGCCGCGCGAGAAATACTACGCCTGGTTCATGTATGGCTCGGTCTACGAGCGCCAGAAGAAGTTCGACCAGGCGGAGGAGATGTTCAAGAAGATCCTTTCCTTCGATCCGCACAACGCCATGGTGCTGAACTACCTGGGCTACATGCTGGCGGACCGCGGCGTTCGCCTGGAAGAGGCGCTGGGCTACATCAAGGAAGCGGTGGCGCGCGACCCGGCGAGCGGCGCGTACCTGGATTCCCTGGGCTGGGTGTATTTCAAGATGGGCCAGGATGTGCTCGCCGAAGAGTATCTGCACAAAGCGATCGAGCGCCTGCCGTACGATTCGACCGTCCACGATCACCTGGCCGATCTCTATCTGAAAACCGGGCGCCTGAAGGAAGCCGCCGCCCACTGGGAGCGCGCCCTGGAGGAATGGAACCGGGGAGTGCCGTCCGATGCGGATCCGGCCGAGGTGGCCAAGGTGCAGAAGAAGCTCGAGCAGGCCCGCGTGCGCCTGGCAAAGCAAGTGCGCGAGTAGTGCGCCTCCGCTGTCCGTTTCCGCCTTCCGCTGAAGACCTGCCGACCGACAACGGAACGCTGTAGACTCTTTCCATGCTCGCGGCATACGCGGTGCAAGTGGAGCAGTCGCGAGGGCGCAGGCATCCGGAGCCGCCCCACCCTTATCGCGATGACTTCCAGCGCGACCGCGACCGCGTCATCCACTCCCGCGCCTTTCGCCGCCTGGAGAACAAGACCCAGGTCTTCACCCGGCGCTACTCCGACCACTTCCGCACGCGGCTGACGCACACCATCGAAGTCGCGCAGATCTCGCGCACGCTGGCCCGCGCGCTTTCACTGAATGAAGGACTGGTGGAAGCGCTGGCGCTGGTGCACGACATCGGGCATCCCCCGTTCGGCCATGCCGGGGAGAAGGCGCTGGATGCTGCCATGCGCGCCCACGGCGATTTCTTTGACCATAACCTGCAGGCGCTGCGCATCGTGGAGGACTTCGAGCTGCGCTACGCCGGCTTCCGCGGACTGAACCTGACCTTCGAGGTTCGTGAAGGCATCATCAAGCACTCGCGCGACTACGATGCCGCGCGCTTCCCCGAGCTGGCCGAGTATTTGCTCGACAGCCAGCCTCCGCTCGAAGCCCAGCTCATCGACCTGACCGACGAGATCGCTTATGACACCGCCGACCTCGACGACGGCATGGAGGCGCGCATCCTGTCGCTCGACCGGGTGCGCCACGGCGTCCCGGTGTTCGAGCGCTTCTACCGCGAGGCCGAGCAGAAACATCCCAGCGCGCTCGACAAGCTGAAGTTCAACGAGGCCCTCAAGCGCATGCTCAACCGCATGGCCACCGACCTGATCGAGAATACGAAGCAGCGGGTGCGCGAGTCGGGCGCGAAAAGCGTGGACGACGTCCGCAATCACGCCGAGCGTCTGGCCACCTTCAGCCCCGAGGTGGACGCGGAGCGCCGGCAGGCCAAGGCTTTCCTGCACGAGAACCTGTACTCATCGGCTGCGCTGCGCCCGGAGAAAGACCATGCCGAGCGGGTGGTGACCGAGCTGTTCGAGTACTGGATCGCGCGCCCGGAGATGCTTCCCGCCACTTACCAGGAAAAAGCGCGCCAGGAATCATTGCCACGCGTGGTCTGCGATTACATCGCCGGCATGACCGACAACTTCATCCTGCAACAGCACGAGAAGAATTGCGGAGGGAAGAGGGCGGCCGCAGCGCGGTGAGGTTAACCTGTGTAGAGACGTTGCTTGCAACGTCTCCGAGACGCAGCAAGCTACGTCTCTACGAGGGCCGGGAGACGGCCAGAACCGGGGTACGCTACTTCCCCTCCCAGGTCACGCGATAGATCTTCCCCCGCCCTTCGCGGGAATCATCCGAGACAAAGAGCGCGCCGTCGGGGCCGACGGCAATGCCCACGGGCCGCCCGAGCCAGCGGCCCTTGCGCGTCTCCCCGGGAGCGATGAAACCGGTAAGGAAATCGGAGATGCCGGTGGCCTCGCCGCGCTCGTTCACCTCGATACGTACGACTTTGTAGCCGGTGGGCACGCTGCGGTTCCAGGATCCGTGGAAAGCGACGAACAGGTCGCCGCGGTATTCCGGCGGGAACTGGGTACCGGTGTAGAAGGCGATGCCGAGCGGCGCCGAGTGCGCCTGCATCTGGAACTTGGCGGGAACGGTCGAGGGACAGCGGGTCGTGGCCTCGCGGGAGAATTCGGTGTCGGCGGTGCGATTGCCGTAGCAGAAGGGCCAGCCAAAGTCGCCGCCGCTTGCGCCCAGGTCGTTGATCTCTTCGGGCGGCAGGTTGTCGCCCAGCCAGTCGCGACCGTTATCGCTCGCCCATACGGTGTTGGTCTGCGGGCTCACCGCCAGGCCCACGGCGTTGCGCAGCCCGCGCGCGAAGACGCGGCCGCCGGAGCCATCCGGGTTGAACTCCATCACCGCGGCGCGGCGCGGGTCTTCCTCGCGGCAGACGTTGCAGGTCGAGCCGATGGAGACGTACATCTTGCCGTTGTGGAAGACCAGCGTGCGCGTGAAGTGACCACCGCCGGGCGGCAGGCCAACCAGTGCCTTGGGATTGGTGGCCCGTAGGTTGGCCTCGTCCCAGTCGTAGCGGACCACACGCCCGGTCCCTGCGATGTACAGCTTGCCTTCATAGAAGGCGATGCCGTGGGGCGCATTCTGATCGCTGAGCACGGTGACGATGCGCTCCGCGCGGCCGGTGCGCTTGGCGTCCGGTAGAGCGAAGACCTTGCCGTCGGCGGTGGCGGTGGCGAGGAGAACGCCACCCGGACTGAACGCCAGCATCCGCGGCGTGGAGCCGGTTTCCGCAAATACCTGCAGGCGGAATCCGGGCGGAACGGTGGGACCAGGGTCGGCTGCAGTCGCCGGCTGCGGGGACCGGCTGCACGCCGTCAACAGCAGCAGGCACGAAAGCAAGCACACTCGCACAGCCGCGATTCTACAAGGCGAGCCAGAGCGTCGTCCGGGCGGTTTTTCCCATTTTGGGAAGCTATGGCACCGGGAGCCGTCGCAGATGCAGCCGGGTGTCTCATGGATTGACGGTTTGCGTCTCATTTTCCGGACATTGGGCCGTCTCAACCTGATCGCCAGTTTGTGTAATCCTATCTGCCTAAACGAGTTACCGAATCTTCGCTTGGCTGGCGACATTGGAGGGGTGATTGCATCTAACAGGGGAAAGGTTATTGGCTTATGCGGCGCAGGATGGCCAATTCGGACGGACGGCAGCCCAACGGGGCGCCAGGCCGGGTCGGAGGTGGGGTCGTCATGGGCGAAAAATTTACCGCTGTCGAGATTGCCACGGTGTGCCAGAGCCTGCTGACAGGCGAGATGGATCCCTGGCAGGCGGCCGAGTTTCTGCAGATTTTCTTCACCGGACACGGCTACGGGTTGAGCCACGACGCCGCCCTGCAAGCCGCGACCGTCATGGAAAGCTCCGGCTGCAACGAGGAGATCGTGCGCCGCGAGCTGAACAGATTGGCGCTGGTGGTCTAACCGTACCGCCGAGAGCGCCAAGGAAGAAGCCGGGCTAACCCGCCCGGCCTTTTCGTTTTTGGGGCGGTCTTACCGGCGGCGGACCTTTCGTGAAAGGGCCACACCACCACGTCACTCACGCGCGGCGAAAAAACCCACGCTAGAATGAACTGTGAGAATCTCCGGAAGGAGACGCGAGCGGTTGAGACGGCGTTGCAACCGTGGACGATTTCCGGCATGGGAGGAGGCAATGTTACCCCGAACTGTGAGCCGTTTGGTTGGGACTGCTGTTCTCGCCGGGCTCGTG
>DATIGQ010000133.1 GCA_035454605.1 Terriglobales bacterium | reverse complement strand
GGCGATGGTGATCCCGCGCTCCCGCTCCTCGGGCGCGTTGTCGATCGAGTCGAAACTGCGGAACACGATCTTCGGATTGTGCTTCTGCAATACCTTGGTGATGGCCGCCGTCAACGTCGTCTTGCCGTGATCGATGTGCCCAATCGTCCCCACGTTCACGTGCGGCTTGGTGCGGTCGAATTTCTCTTTCGCCATGTGTAGCTCCTAGCTCCTAGCTCCTAGCTGAAAATCCAAACCCTCTCATCTCGAAACTGCTTTGCCCTGCACGCGGGCGATGATCTCTTCCGCCACGGCACGCGGGGCTTCCTCATAACGCGCAAAGTGCATGGAATAGGTAGCGCGGCCCTGGGTGCGCGAGCGCATATCGGTGGCATAGCCGAACATCTCCGAGAGCGGCACGTGCGACTTGATGACCTGGGAACCGGCGCGATGCTCCATGCCCTCGACGCGGCCGCGGCGCGAATTCAGGTCGCCGATGATGTCGCCCATGTACTCCTCGGGGACGACGACCTCGACCGACATGACCGGCTCGAGCAGCACGGGGGTGGCCCTGCGAGCGGCTTCCTTGAAGGCCATGGAGCCGGCGATCTTGAAGGCCATCTCGCTGGAATCGACGTCGTGGTAGCTGCCGTCGTAGAGCGTGGCCTTGACGTCCACCATCTCGTAGCCGGCGAGGACACCGCCTTCCATGGCCTCACGGATGCCCTGGTCGACGGGCTTGATGTACTCCTTGGGCACGACGCCGCCCACGATCTCATTGACGAACTCGTAGCCCTTGCCTGCCTCCTGGGGCTCGAGGCGAATCTTGACGTGGCCGTACTGGCCGCGACCGCCGGTCTGGCGGATAAACTTGCCTTCCGCCTCGGCGGGCTTGCGGATGGTCTCACGGTAGGCCACCTGCGGCTTGCCGACGTTGGCCTGCACGTTGAACTCGCGCATCATGCGGTCCACGATGATTTCCAGGTGCAGCTCGCCCATGCCGCTGATGATGGTCTGGCCGCTATCGGGATCGGTGTGGACCTTGAAAGTGGGGTCTTCCTGGGCGAGCTTGGAGAGCGCCACGCCCATCTTTTCCTGGTCGCCCTTGGTCTTGGGCTCGACGGCTACGGCGATGACCGGGGCCGGGAACTCGATGGACTCGAGCACGATGGGCTTTTCTTCGTCGCACAGGGTGTCGCCGGTGGTGACGGTCTTCATGCCTACGCAGGCGCAGATGTCGCCGGCATAGATCTCGCTGATCTCTTCGCGCTTGTTGGCGTGCATCTTGAGCAGGCGGCCGATGCGCTCGCGCCGGCTCTTGCCGGGATTGAACACGCTGTCGCCGGTCTTGAGTTTGCCGGAGTAGATGCGGATGAAGGTCAGCTGGCCGACAAAAGGGTCGGTCATGATCTTGAAGGCCAGCGCGCTGAAGGGCTCGTTGTCGTCGGCCTTGCGAAAGGCCGGTTGTGTGGACTCCGGATCGGCGCCTTCGACCGGAGGGATGTCTGCAGGAGAAGGCAGGAAACTCACCACGGCGTCCAGAAGCGGCTGTACACCCTTGTTCTTGAAAGCGGAGCCGCACATCACCGGGAAGAGCTTGAGTGCGATGGTGCTCTTGCGCAGCGAGCGGCGCAGTTCGTCTGGAGTGATGGTCTCGCCTTCCATGTACTTGTGCAGCAGGTCGTCGTCGTTCTCGACGATGGTTTCGACCATCTGGTTGTGGAAGGCGTTGGCCTTCTTGCGCAACTCTTCGGGAATCTCTTCGATGACGTACTCGGCGCCCAGGGTCTCGTCGCGCCAAATGATGGCTTTCATCTCGAACAGGTCGATGGCGCCGCGGAACTTGTCTTCCTGGCCGACAGGGAGCTGGACGGCAACCGGGCGGGCGTTCAGGCGCTTGCGAATGGTGTCGACGGCGTGCTCGAAGTCGGCGCCCATCTTGTCCATCTTGTTGATGAAGCAGATGCGCGGGACGCCGTACTTGTCCGCCTGACGCCAAACGGTCTCGGATTGGGGCTCGACGCCGTGGACGGCGTCAAAGACGGCGACGGCGCCATCGAGCACACGCAGGGAGCGCTCGACCTCGGCGGTGAAGTCGACGTGGCCGGGGGTATCGATGATGTTGATGCGGACGTCGCGCCAGGAACAGGTGGTGGCGGCGGAGGTGATGGTGATGCCGCGCTCCTGTTCCTGCTCCATCCAGTCCATGGTGGCAGTGCCTTCGTGCACCTCGCCCAGGCGATGGGTGCGGCCGGTGTAGAACAGCACGCGCTCGGTCGTAGTGGTCTTACCGGCGTCGATGTGCGCCATGATGCCGATGTTGCGGCAGTGGTCGAGTTGGATCTGGCGTGGCACGTTGACTTCGCTTTCCGCTTTGCGCTTTCCGCTCTGAGACGTAGAAAGCTACGTCTCTTCCTTTCTATCTCGGACTACCACCGGTAGTGGGCGAAGGCCTTGTTCGCTTCGGCCATGCGGTGCACGTCTTCCTTCTTCTTAATGGCGGCGCCGCGGTTGTTGGCGGCGTCGAGCAACTCGTTGGCCAGCTTGTCCACCATGCCCTTTTCACCGCGGCCGCGCGAGTAGCTGATGAGCCAGCGGATGGCGAGCGAGGTGCGCCGGTGAGGATTGACCTCGACCGGAACCTGGTAGTTGGCGCCGCCCACGCGCCGGGTCTTGACCTCCAGGAGCGGCTTGACGTTCTCCACGGCCTTCTTGAAGAGCTTGAGGGGCTCGTCGCCGCCTTTGGCGCCCAGCTTGTCCATGGCTTCATAGAAGATGGCCTGGGCGGTGCTCTTCTTGCCGTCCCACATCATCGAGTTGATGAACTTGTGGACCAGCGGCGAGTCGTACACCGGATCGGGCGCAACTTCCGTCTTGGGGACCATCCCCTTACGCGGCATATGCTTCTCCTCAGGCCTTTGGGCGCTTGGCACCGTATTTGGAGCGGCCCTGGCGGCGGTCGGAAACACCGACCGTGTCCAGCGTTCCACGGACCACGTGGTAGCGCACGCCCGGCAGGTCTTTCACACGGCCTCCGCGGATGAGCACGATGGAGTGCTCCTGGAGGTTGTGGCCGACGCCGGGAATGTAGGTGGTCACCTCGATGCCGTTGGTCAGGCGGACCCGCGCCACCTTGCGCAGCGCCGAGTTGGGCTTCTTGGGCGTCTGGGTATAGACACGCGTGCACACGCCGCGCTTCTGCGGCGAACCCTGCAGGGCGGGGCTGGCAGTCTTGTAGCGGACCTGCGAGCGTCCTACCCGCACCAGTTGGTTGAATGTCGGCACTCTTTTCCCACTCCTTGGGCGCGGCCACACGCCGCCGCCTCGGTTTCCACCCTTTTCCAGGGCTGGTCCGGCACAGGCCGTCCATGCTTCCCGGCGCGCACCAAACGCGCGCAGGGGGTCTGGGTTCCTATCGTGTCGTAAGGCCGAACGACGGTGGCGCCGGGTCCGGGAAGGATTGGCACTCCGTTTCGACGGCCGCAACCTGCATATCCCACCGATGGCGGCGGGCGGCGCAGGTTACCTTTCAGCGAGGGTGCCCTGGTAACGGACCGTGTTCCTGGTCCTCGGGCAAAACATCTACAGCACAGCCAAAGCGCAACAGGCAGGCTTATCCGAACTCGCGGAACCTTACGAATATAGCAAGCCGGACGAGAAGGCGTCAACCAAGCAGCGATTCGCTGGTAACGGTGCCTGACCCAGAACGCTGAGGCAGCCCGGCTTGCCGAAATCGGGGGCAGACTCTAGACTGATGGATTCCGTCCGCAAGGGACTGGATTCCGTCGGCGACAGGCAGCCGTCGACGGGGAGGATGCATGCGCAAGGTTGCGGTCCTTATCTTCTTCTTATTCCTGGCCGTATTCTCCGGAGTTGCTTTGCTGGGCTGTGGCGGGGGAAACAACAGCACGACGACCCCGAATCCCATTGCCAGCGTGAATGTGATCCCTTCGAGCCTCTCCTTAACCCCCGGGCAGGTGGCCGCGGTTACCGCCCGGCCGCTGGACGCAGACGGCAACGCCACCTTTGCCAACAGCGTCACCTTCGCCTCCGCCAATACTGCGTTGGTGCAGGTAGCGAAGAACGGCCTGGTGTGCGCAGGAAGCTGGGATTCGCTGGATAGCCCGGTGGTGTGCACCCCGGCGGCCAGCCCGGTCGGCCAAACCACCATCACGGCGACTGCGGACATGGTCACCAGCGCCGCGGTGCCGGTATTCGTGCATGTGGTCATCGACAACATCACTGTCTCCCCCACCGCGGTGGATTGCAGATCGCAGGACGACACGCAGCAGTTCACGGCGACGGTATTCGGGGGCGGGAATGACATCACTTCGACCGTGGGGCCCATCACCTGGAGCAGCAGCCTCACGCCGCAGGTGACCATCGACGAGGATGGGCTGGCTACCGCGGAACTGCCGGGAAGGTCCAACATCACCGCCTCGGTGGGCGGCACGACCAGCCCGGCGGCGCCCTTCACGGTCTGCCCACCCGCCAGCATCTCGCTGCACGTGAGCGGCGCTCCCGACACCTCGTTCAGCATCGCGACCAGCGCCAACCGCGACCTGGCGGTGGACGTGGTGGACACTCTGGGGCAGACCGTCACGGGATTGCCCATTGCGCTGGTGAGTTCATCGCCGGCGGTGGCAACGGTCAGCGTCGCCATATCCGGGTCTACCGTGACGCTGCGGGCCACCGGCGCAGCTCCGGGCACAGCGATCCTCACCGCCCACTGCACGCCGCCGGCATGCAACCCGAACACGACGTTGGCGACGTACAGCAACGCAGTGACAGCCACAGTGACCGGAACCGCGGGCGCGGGACGCGTCTATGCGACCTGCACCTCGACGTCCGCTCCGTGCACAACGGCCACCAGCAGCGGCGGGACGCAAACGCCGCTGGTTCCCATCGATACCTCGACCAACACGGCCGGTACGGTGGTGAATCTGCCGAACACGCCCAATTCCATGGTGTTCTCACGAGACGGGACGCTTATGCTCCTGGGCTCGGCCAACGGGCTGATGCAGGTGGATGCGGTGACCAACGGGATTGCCGACACAATCACCAACGCACAGGGGCGAGTGCTGGCCGTTTCGCCCGACGCGAACCGGGTAGCGATCTTCGACGGCAGCGCAAACCAATTGCGCATCCTCGATCGCAACGCCAGCACCGTGACCTCTGCCAGCTTCACAGGCATCACGGGGGCGGCGTTCACACCCGACGGTTTCAAACTTTTCCTCGTAGCCGGCAACACGCTGCACGTGATCTCCGATGTGTCCGTACCGCAGGCCATCCCCTTGAGCGCGGCCGCCGCCGATCTGACCATGGTCCCCGGCGGGTCGTTCCTGTACCTGGCGGGAGGGGCTGCATCCTCGGTTACGGCGCACGCCACTTGTGACAACTCACCCGCGGTCACGGCAGCAACGCCCGGTGATCCTTCGTTGATACGGACTCTGCCTAATGGTTCGCGCGTCCTGGCCGTGGATTCCCCCGGGATCGACGACGTCACCGTGGTTCCGACCTTCAGCGGCCCGTGTCCTTATTCATTGAGCAGCGTCGTCACCTCGAGCGACTTCGGCCAGGGCGGATTCAGCGCGCGGCAGCTCATCATTCTGCCCGACGGCTCGCGAGCCTACGTGACCAGCGACCTCACCAGCCTGCTGGTGTATGACGTGGCCGGCCAGACTGTAACCACGATCCCGCTGGCCAACGGCGCCACCGCCTTCAACGGCGGCTCCACCCTGACCAGCTCACAGGTCTATGTAGGCGGCAGCGATGATGCCGTGCACCGGATCGACGTAGCTACCGGCATTGACGCCCAGCAAATTCCGGTCACCAACGGGCAAAGCCCCGCGGTGGCGTTCACGCCCGACCTGGTGGGGGTGAGGCCGCGGTAAAAACAGTGGCTAGTTGCTAGTGGTGAGTGGCTAGAAACACCAAGCCCTCGCGGGAGCGAGGGCTTTCTTGTGGTCGCCCAGGAAGATGGCGGATCAGCTGCCGAACGCGGCTTCGTAATCTTCCGGATCGAGACCCTTGTAGGAGAGCGTGTGCTTGAGGCGCTGGCGCAAGTCGGCAGGCGTGGATTCAATGAAGGCGCGCACGCCCAGCTCAAGGCCGACGCGGGGAGCGCCAGCTTCTTCGGCCAAGACTTCCGCGCGTGACTCGGCAGCCTGGCGCACGCCATCACGGACCGGCAGTGGAAGTTCCAGCAGCAGGTCGTCGATGATCTCGTGGGCTTCGTCGGTCCACTGCATGTGCAGTTCTCAGTTCTCAGAGAAGGGGCAACCCAACCGTCAACGGGTCCCCGACCCCTTAGTCCGGTCTCCCGATTCTTCCAGGCTGCGGCCCACACTGTCGAGCACGCCGTTAATGAAATGGATGGATTCGGGCGAGGAGTAGCGGCGGGCGATCTCCAGCGCCTCATTGATGACCACCGCGCGCGGAATCTCCGGAAAGGCCAGGAACTCGGCCACGCCGGCGCGCAGCAGGTTGCGGTCGACGGCGGCCATGCGGTCCATGCGCCAGTGCCGGGCATGCTGCTCGAGGAGGGCGTCGATCTCGACGGCGCGTTCGCTGGCGAGCGCGAAGACTTTATCGGCAAAGGCGCGGACGGAGGCGTCGGTCTCCGGGCGCTCGTTCCAGAAAGTGCGCTGCACCTGATCGGGCGTCTGGCGCCCCATATCGCGCTGGAAGAGCATCTGCAGCGCCAGTTCGCGTGCTTTTCTGCGCGTGCCCATGGGTCAGTTGCCAGTTGGCAGCATCAGTCCCGGAGAGAACTTCATGATCCCACCGGGCGGAAACCCGAGACTGGGAGCCGGAGACTTCATGGTTGGCGCCTGGAGGGTCGTTTCCGCGATCGCGTGACGGGTGACCGTTGGCGTCTGACCGCGGCTTTCAATGACGCCATCTCCACCGCCGAGAGCCCGGCCTCGAAGCCCTTGTTGCCGCTCTTGAGGCCAGCGCGGTCGATGGCCTGCTCGAGGGTGTCGCAGGTCAGCAGGCCATAGGCGTGCGGCACGCCGGTCTCCTGGGCCGACTGCCCGATGCCGCGCGTGACCTCGTTCGCGAGATGCTCATAGTGCGAGGTCTCGCCGCGCAGGATGCAGCCGATGCAGATCACGGCATGGAAGCGCCGGGTGGCAGCCAGGGAGCGAGCCGCGGCGGGAATTTCGAAGGCGCCGGGAACGCGCGCGACCTCAATGTCGCGCTTGCGGGCGCCGGTGCGGTGCAACGCGTCGAGGGCCCCGGCGAGCAGACGCTCTGTGATGAACGAATTGAAACGACTCACTACGATGCCGAAACGCTTGCCGCGCGCGTCCAGCTTCCCTGCCATACCGGAAGGCTCGGTTGCGGGAGGGCTGAAGACGGCGATGCGAATCCCGCCGGCTTCAACCGTGAACCAGCGGGCGCCCCAGGGTGTGTTCTCGATCTTTTGGACGACACGCAGCTTCTTGCGGCGGGCGAGTTCGTAGAGAGAGTCGGCGTCGGTAACTTCCAAGCGCACGTGCGCGCTCCGGAAGCCTTCGCCTTGCATGACTCCCAATTGTCCCTGCGGGGCAAGGAAGATGACGCCACGGTAGCGCTTTTCCTCCCACCCGTCACCGCGCTCCAGGCCGAGCGCGTCGAAGACTTCGACGAGCGCTGCGAAGTCCTTCGAGGACTTGGCCAGATGGGCGAACTGGACGGCCTTGATCATGACAATTCACCACTGAGACACGGAGGCACAGAGAATACAGTTTCGAGTTTCGAGTTTCCAGTTTCCGGCGGAAATATGGATGCGCGCCTTTCGCGCACTCCCTCGACTTCGCTCGGGACAGGCTTGCGAATCGGCGCGCCTAGATCCTTCGCTCGGCATGAAACAACTGCGCCTCGCTCAGGATGACAAACACCAGCCGTTACTTGCCCTTGAACTGCGCCGGGCGCTTCTCAAGAAACGCGGTCGTGCCTTCCCTCTTGTCCTCGGTGGCGCAGCACATGCCGAAGAGTGTGGCTTCGAGGTAGAGGGCCTCAGGCAGCGACATCTCCATGCCCTTGTTGACGGCTTCCATGGTGTACTGCAGGGCGAGGGGAGCGTTGGCGATGATCTTCTGCGCGATGGCCTCGGCGCGCGGCAGCAGTTCCGCCTGCGGCACGACCTCGTTCACCAGACCGATGCGGTGGGCTTCCTGCGCGGTGATCATCTCGCCGGTCAGCAGGATCTGCATGGCGAGCCCCTTGCCGACCAGGCGCGGCAGGCGCTGTGTGCCGCCGTAGCCGGCCATGATGCCAAGCTTCACTTCGGGCTGGCCGAGCCTGGCGTTCTCGCTGGCCAGGCGCATGGTGCAGGCCATGGCGATCTCGCAGCCGCCGCCGAGCGCGAACCCGTTGATGCAGGCGATGACCGGCTTGCCCAGGTTCTCCATCAGGTCGAGCACGCTCTGGCCGCGATGGGTGTACTCCTTGGCCTCGACGGGATTGTGCCTGGCCAGCTCGTTGATATCCGCGCCGGCGACAAAGGCCTTCTCGCCCGCGCCGGTGAGAACGACGACACGGACTTCCCTGTCGTCACGAGCCTGGGTGAACGCCGCGCGCAATTCTTCCATGGTGGCCATGTTGAGCGCGTTGAGGACCTTGGGGCGGTTGATGGTGACGTACGCGATCGCAGCTTTCTTCTCGTAAAGGATGTTTTCAAATTGACTCATTTTGTCATTCACTCATTGGTTCATTGAACTACGTCGAAACTGTCGGCATTGCTGGTGTAGCAGTCTCTCCCTTTGGTTGGGACGTCAAAAAGAGGCTTTCGGCTTCGCCGGGTCCGACCAATCGTAGAAACCCTTGCCGGTCTTTTTTCCGTACCATCCCGCTAGCACCAGGCGTTTGAGCAGCGGCGGCGCAGCGAAACGGCGCTCCTTGAACTCGTCGAACATGACGTGGGTGATGTAGTAGGTGGTATCGAGGCCGACGAAGTCGAGCAGCGTGAACGGACCCATGGGATAGCCGCAACCCAGCTTCATGGCATTGTCAATGTCCTCGATGGAGCCGACACCTTCTTCATAGGCGCGGATGGCGTCGAGCAGATAGGGCACCAGCAAACGGTTGACGATGAAGCCGGTCTTGTCCGAGGCGCGCACCGGGACCTTGCCCAGCTTGAGCGCGAACTGATAGGCGGACTCGTAGACGTCGGGCGCGGTGGCGATGGTGCGCACGACCTCGACCAGCTTCATCAGCGGCACCGGGTTGAAGAAGTGCAGGCCGATGAAGCGCTCCGGACGCTGGGTGGAGGTCATCAACTCGGTGATGGAGAGCGAAGAGGTGTTGGAGGCAAAGATGGCGTCTTTCTTGACGATGGCGTCGAGCGCCGCGTACATCTTCCGCTTCTCATCGAGGTTCTCGATGATGGCCTCGATGATGAGGTCGCAGCCGGCGAGGTCTTCTTTCTTCAGCGTGCCTTTCAGGCGGGCGCGGACGGCGTCGGGCGCCTCTTTCAGCGTGCCCTTCTCCGCGAACTTGGCCAGAGACTTCTCGATGCCGGCGAAGCCTTTGTCGAGGAACTTCTGCTCGGCCTCGAGGACGGTGACGTCGCAGCCGGCCATCGCCGTGACTTGAGCGATACCCGAACCCATGAGGCCGCAGCCCAACACACCTACGTTCTGGATAGCCATGAAAGACTCCTAGTTTTGAAAAGTCACTCGACAACCACGACTTCACAGAGGTGAGAGTCAAACTTGAGCTTTACCGTGACCCTGTGGACGGCTCCGGCCTTCACTACGACATCCCTGGGAACGCCCTTAAAGCACTTAATGCCAGCCGCAACGACGTGGTACACGCCGGGTTTGACGCCGTCGAAAGTGAACCGGTCCAGCTCTGCCTCGACTGTTGTTGATCTCACCTCCGCTGTTTGTACGTCGATAAGCAAAACCTTGGCCGGCCAGAACTTCGCTTCGTACGGTCGTTTCAAGCGACCTTCGATACGCGCATCCTGTGCGGCTGTCGAAACGCACAGTAGCATGCCCGCCAGCGCAGCGATTGTGAACCGCATCACTTTTGCAGACTCTCCACGATCACGGCGATCCCCTGTCCGCCCCCGATACACGCGGTCGCCAGGCCGTACTTGCCCTTGCGGCGGCGGAGCTCGTAGAGCAGGGTCAGCACCAGGCGCGTGCCGGTGGCGCCCAACGGGTGGCCAAGCGCGATAGCGCCGCCGTTCACGTTGACCTTCTCGCGATCGAGCCCGAGCTCTTTTTCCACCGCCAGGTACTGCGCGGCGAAGGCCTCGTTGACCTCGATGAGGTCCATGTCGTCGAGTTTGAGCCCGGCATTCTTGAGCGCGACGCGCGTGGCGGGCACGGGGCCGGAGCCCATGATCTTCGGCTCGACGCCGGCGATGCCCCAACTGACTAGCCGGCCCAGCGGCCTGAGGTTGCGCTTCTGGGCGTCGGCGAGCGGCATCACCACCACGGCCGCACCGCCATCCACGATGCCGCTGGCGTTGCCCGCAGTGACCGCACCGTCTTTGCGGAAGGCAGGCTTCAGCTTGGCCAAGCCTTCGAGGGTGGTCTGCGGGCGGCGATGGTCGTCCTCGGTGAACATCTCGCCGGTCGGCCGGCCCTTCGCGTCCTTCAGCGGCACCGGCACCAGTTCTTCTTTCATGCGACAACTCTTGTAAGCAGTCTCGGCAAGCTGCTGCGAGCGCAGCGCAAATTCGTCCATATGCTGGCGGGTGATGCCCTGCTGCTCGGCGTAGAGTTCGGCGGTTCCGGCCATGGCCAAGCCGCAATAGGAGTCGAGCAGCGCGACCATGAGCGAATCTTCGAGCCGGCCTTCGCCCAGGCCGAATCCCCAGCGCGCGCCGCGGATGACGTGCGGGGCCTGCGACATGGCTTCCATGCCTCCGGCCAGCACCATCTTCGCTTCTCCCAGTTGAATAAGCTGGGTGGCGGTGACGATGGCCTGCATGCCCGAGCCGCAAAGGCGATTGAGGGTGAGCGCCGGGACTTCGACCGGCAACCCGGCCAGCAGGCCGACGTGGCGCGCGCCATAGAGCGCGTCGCCGGAGGTCTGCTGCGCGTTGCCGAAGATCACGTGGTCGAACTCTTTGGCATCTACGCCGGCGCGGCCGATGGCCTCTTTGGCGGCGACCGCGCCCAATTCCTGGGCGGTGAAGTCGCGCAGTTTGCCGCAATAGCGGCCCATGGGCGTGCGCGCTCCGCTGACGATGGCAATGTCGGTCGGTTGCAGCATCAGGAATTCCTATGACGAGCTTCAGGCTGAGGGGACAACCTATCGAGTGTAGCAGCGGCTCTCGCAGAGGAGCAACCAGCGCCGTGGCCGTGGATCAGGCTGCTGCTCGCGAAATCCCGTGCATGGCTCTCGCCTACGCCGGCACCGGCTCGAGTTTGGCGGCCAGCGCGTTGGCCTTGTCGCCACCTTCGGCGCGGGCCGCGTCCAGGGCCCGCTCCACGCGGTTGATGACCTCGGTGACCACGTCGATGGGATCGAAATTGGAACGGATCACAAGTTCCGCGATGCCGGTGGTGATGGGCAAGGGCTTGTCCGAGCCCGCCAGGCGCACGCCGGCCAGCGCCTTGCGCAGCTTGTCCACCACGAAGAAGGCGTTTTTCTCGTTGGTGTCCGAGAGGACCAGCGCGATGGTGGTCAGGTCGTAGCGCACGGCCACGTCGTTCTGGCGGATGTGCGACGTGATGACCTGGCCGATCTGGGTCATCATGGATTCCACCGCGGGCTCTCCCACTTCCTTCACCAGCGGTCCCGCCTTGGCGAACTGCAGCAGCATGACGCAGGCGGTGGAGGTCTGCTGGATGGAACGCTTCACCTCGCTGAGCAGCACGTCGAGGTAGGAGGCGCGACGCAGCAGGCCGGATTTTTCATCGGTGACGGCCAGCGTCTTGACCAGGCTGCGCAGGCGCGAGTTGTTCACCGCCAGCACCATCTGGTCGGCGATGGTCTTGAGCACGAACACGTCGGTCTGCCGCCAGTCGCGGGGCGTATAACACTGCTCCAGGATGAGCACGCCGGCGTGCTCGTCGCCATCCATGAGGGGCACCGCCAGGATGGACTGGATGGTGAGCGCCTCGATGAACTGCTGCACTCCCGCCAGGTCGGGATTGCCGGGCGCATTGGGGATGAGCACCGGTCCGCGGGCCACGGCCAGGGCCTGCAGCGTGCCGATGAGCTTGACGATGGCCATAACGTCGGACTGCTTGACGCCGGGGGCACAGTACTCCAGCGCGGCCGAGGGCGGCTTGCCCGGCGTGCACAGCCCGGCCACGCAGCGACTGGCGCTCCAGTGGCGCCCCACCTCGTTGACGGCGGTGAACAGCACGCTCTTCACGTTGCCCTGCCGGTAGATGTTGCGGGTAATCTCGGTGACCCGGGCGATGTTGTCCACGGCCGCGTCGTTGGCGCTGGGCGCGGCCGCATACGAGCCGGGGACCGCCGGAGCCAGGCCGGGCGGCGGCGCTCCCGAAGCCGGCGCTGCCGGCACCGCGGGCGCCACGGCGCCGACGCCGCTCGGGTACTTGGGCAGGAGGCCCGCGTTCATGTAGAGCGAGCGCAGCTTCTCGTTCTTGTCCTCTTCGCGCGGAAACAGCTTCTGGATGCGCTCCAACCGCTCCACCGCCTTGGAGCGCATGGAGTACTGCAGGAAGATCTCCGCCTGCAGCATGAGGTCGTCGAGAACGGTGGTTTCACTTTCCATGCCGCCGGCGGGCGCGCCGGCCTTGTCTTCGTCCACCTTGACGGCCCCGGCAAAGCGGTTGGCCACGGCGTTGAAACGAGAGGAATCGATCTTGCCGCGCAGCATCTCCAGGCGTTTCTGGTGGCCGGGCTCGTAGGCGTCGACTTCCGCCGCCGCATCCAGCGAATCCGCCGCCTTGATGAAGTTGCCGGCGGCGTAATAAAGCTGGAACAGCTTGATCAGCGTGGCGCAATAATCCTGCTCGCGGTTGTTGGCGTTGTAAACCTCGACCAGGTATTCCAGGAACTCCACGCTCGGCGCCTGCTTGTCCGTGACTTCCTTGATCAGGTTCACGTATTCGCGGCGGCGATCGTGCTTGGTCTGGTTCTCCTCCAGGCGATGGGCCGCAGCCAGGGCCTTCTCCATCTGCTCCGCCTTGATGAGTTCGGCGATCATGCGGCCGACTTCGTCGGCCTGCGCCGGATCCTTGTCCAGCAGCTCCCAGACGTAGGGCTCGGCATCCAGGGGCCGGCCGGAAGCGAGCAAACCGCGGCAGTAGGCTTCGCGCAGTTCCGGCGAGGCCGCCGCGCCGGTGGCCAGAGCTTCGACCGCCTGCACCGCTCCCTTGGCATCACCCTTGGCCAGCAGCGTCTTGCCGTGCGCCAACGCGGCATGCGGAAGGGTGGGATCGGTGGTGAAAGCACGCGCATACCAGGCGCCGGGATTGCCGTCTCCGGCTTTGGCCTCGAGTTCGCCCGCCTGGAAGAAGGCTTCGGCGGCGGCCTTGATGTCGAACAATTCGGTGGCCAGCTCGCCTTCGCGGCGGTAGTTCTCCACCTTGGGATCGAGCGCGACAACGCGCTTCAAAGCTGCCAGCGCGTCCTGCTTGCGCCCCGCGGAAGTAAAGCTGCCGACCGCCGCTTCGTAGGCGTCGAGGGCGTCCTTCTTGCTGGTCTTCTCCATGAGCTGGCCGTAGCGCAGGCTCTGCTCCGGCGTAGGAGTGGTGGCCTTCAGCAGCTTCTTGTAGGTGATGTTGGCCTTGGAGACGTCGCCGATCCCGGCCTGGCGCTCGAACAACACGCTCAGCAGCTTGGTGGCATCGCCCGCGCGGTTCAGTTGCAGACACAGGTCGGCAGCCGAAGAGCGCACCCCGTCCTGGTTGGGATCGTCTTCCAGGATCCCCAGGTATTCCTCCAGAGCGGACTCCGTCTTGCCCTTCTGAAGGTACTTCTCCGCCTTTTCGATTCGCTTGGAGAAATCGGCCATGACGCGCGCGTACTCGGGGAGTGCATTGTAGTCTGTGGCTGAGGTCGGCAGCAATCGGGCCCCGACGTTCAAACGCACATAACACGACACGCTCGGCTTCGCAGAAGGTACAATCTCCGTCATGCCCAGTCACTCCGCTCACGATGACCTGCTGCGCTGGCGCAGCGAGTTTCCCATTCTGGAAACCAGCACCTACATGATCAGCAACTCGCTCGGGGCCATGCCCCGCGGCGTCTATGACGCGCTGCGCTCTTACGCCGATGCCTGGGCCACGCGCGGCGTGCGCGCCTGGGAAGAAGGATGGTGGGGACTGGAGACCGAGGTCGGCGACGAGATCGGCGCGTTGATGAACGCGCCCAAAGGCTCGGTCTCGACCCACCAGAACGTGACCCTGTGCCAGGCGACCGTAGCCTCCTGCTTCGACTTCACCGGAAAACGCAACAAGGTCGTCTTCAGCGACATGAATTTCCCCTCGGTCGTCTATTTCTGGTACGCGCAAGAGCGGCGTGGCGCGCGCGTAGACATGATCAAGACGGAGGACGGTATCACCGTCCCCACCGAGCGCCTGCTGGATGCCATCGACGAAACCACGCTGCTGGTGCCCATCTCGCACGTCATCTTCCGCAGCTCGTTCATCAAGGACGTGCCCGCCATCGTGGAGAAAGCCCACAAGGTCGGGGCGCTGGTGCTGCTGGACACCTTCCAGTCGCTGGGCACGGTGCCGGTGGACGTGCAGAAGCTGGACGTCGATTTCTGCACCGGCGGCGTGCTGAAGTGGCTGTGCGGCGGCGCCGGCGTGGGCTATCTCTACGTGCGTCCGGAACTGGGCCGGAAGCTGGAGCCGGCCATCACCGGCTGGTTCGCGCACCAGGACTCGTTCGCCTTCGAGATCGGGCCCATCCGCTACACCGACCCGCCCATGCGCTTCATGAACGGCACCACCCACCTGCCCGCACTCTACGCCTGCCGGCCGGGGCTGAAGATCATCCGTGAAGTGGGCGTGGAGCGCATCCGGGAGAAGTCCATGCGGCAGACCGCGCGGCTCATCCGCCTGGCCGAAGAACGCGGCTGGAAGGTGAACACGCCGCGCGACCCGGCGCGGCGCGGGGGCACGGTTTCCATCGACATGCCGAATTCCAAAGAGGTGTGCGCGCAACTGCTGAAACGCGACATCCTGGTGGACTGGCGTCCCAAGGCAGGAGTGCGCATGTCGCCCCACTTCTATAACAAGGATGAGGAACTGGACACGGCCATCGCCGCGGTGGAGCAGATCCTGAGCGAGATGGGCGTGGCGGCGCGGTAGGCCTTTCGTCGCTTTACGGGATGGGCTTCCCTTCCATCAGCGCCACGTGGTAGGGAAAGAGGGCGGCTTTCATGACGCCCTTGGCCACGGCGGGGTCGCCGTTCATGATCCGGCGCGCCGCCTCCTCGCTCTCCGCCCGGAAGATCACGATGCCGAACGAGGACTCGTCGGTATTCAGCGTGCGGCCGGCCAGGATTACCACGCCTTTGGCGGTCAGGTCCTTCAGGTAGTGGAAGTGCTCGGTGACGATAGCCTGTTCCTCCGGCGTGGGGCCTGCGGTAAGCATGGCGGCGCGAGTAGGCTGGATGCGGTAGAGAAACTGCAATTCCGCCTTCCGGGCGGGCTCGTCGCCGAAGGCAGAAGCAGTAGCCAGGAGAATCAGGACCGAACTCAGCAGCAGGTTTTGGGACATGCCGGTTTTCCTCGTTCCGCTTGGGTGCAGGCCGCTATGCAGCGGTTCCGAACACTTTTTACCCGAAGACGTGGCGAATCATTATTTAGCCGCGCTCCGAGTCTTGACATTCGCCTTTTATTCCCCTAGACTTGCGCCATGGCACTCACCCGGAGGCAACGGCAACTCTACGACTTTATTGCCGGCTTCGTCGAGCGGCAGGGTTATTCGCCCTCCTTTGAAGAGATCCGCGAGGGCATGGGGCTGAACTCGCTGGCCACGGTGCACAAGCACGTGACCAACCTGGAGAAGAAAGGGCTGCTCAAGCGAGGCTACAACCGCAGCCGCTCCATCGACCTGTTGCCGCCGCGGGGAAAGATGAAGCAGGCCCTGGCTGCCCCCCTGGGCTTGCCGCTGATGGGCCGGATTGCAGCCGGGCGGCCCATCGAAAGCATGGAGAACCCGGAGACCATCAACTTCTCCGATTTCACCCGCTCCAAGGACGTCTACGTGCTCGAAGTAAGCGGCGACTCCATGCAGGACGAGCATATCGTCGAGGGCGATTACATCCTGGTGGAAAAGACCCAGGTAGCGGTGAACGGTGAGCTGGTGGTGGCGCTGGTGGACGGCGCCGAAACCACGCTGAAGCGGATCTACCGCGAAGGTGACTACGTCCGCCTGCAACCCTCGAACGCGGCCATGCAGCCCATCACCGTGCCGGCAGGGTCGGTGCAGATCCAGGGGCGGGTGATCGGCGTGCTGCGGAAGTACTGAGAATCAGTTGCCAGTACCCAGTTGCCGGTACCCAGAAAAACCTAACACTACCAGCCGCCTCCACCGCCGCCCCCTCCCCCGCCCCCGGACGAACCTCCTCCGCTCGAACCGGAACTGCTGCCCGGCGCCGTAGAAGAAGATGACACGGCACTGGAAAACGAGCTTCCGAACGAGGATGCGAATCCGCCCGGGTTGAAGGCGTTCCAGTTCGAGCCCCGGTACCAGGAAGGAGCGTAGGAAGAGGTCTGACCGGCCTCGGCGGCTTTGGCCAGAACGTCGGTGAACTGGTCGGCCCACTGCTGCTCGCAGTCGAGTGCGAGGGCGTACGGCAGGTACTTCTCGAACAACTCCGGAGTGCGGGCCGGCCCTTCGAAGCGCCGCAGGCGGTCGCTATCCACCGCGGTGAGGAACATCTTGAAGCCTTCCACCTTGTCGAGCAGCATGCGGCCGGCGCTGGTGGGTGCTTTCAGCAGGTAGTGGAACAGGACATTGACGCCCACAATGGTCAGGAGTACCGCCACCGAAACGGGCGAGGTGGCCTGGGAGTACATGTAGATGCCGAATCCCTCGCCGGCGAGGAAGGGCAGAGCAAACGCGGTGATGAACAGCGCTCCCACCAGACTCACCACGCGGTTGACGACGCCGCCGAACATCACGCCTTTCCACGCCCGGAACACGGCCATCAACAGGAAAAAAACGCCGAACGACCACCCGGTGAGCCAGATGGTCATGAAGCCGGCCAGCGCCTTACGCTCGACGCCCTGGGCGGCCACCACCTGCGCCAGCAGGGTAAGCGCGGAAAGCACCAACCCTGGAATCAGGTAGCGTTTGTTGGTAAGGAAATACACGGTCTCCTGGCTGTTCTTGAGCGACTCTTTCAAGCCGTCGATGGCGCTGCGGATAGTGGCGTGGTTGGTGGTCTTGAGCTCGATGGACTTGCGCGAGTCCAGCAGTCGCGAGGCGGCGGCCTTCTCATCGGCGGTGAGGCCCGCCTGGGCGGTTGCCCGTTCGAGGGTGTAGTCGCCTCCCTCCTCGCGGATGGTCAGGTATTTTTTCACGGCCATGTTGAGCACGGCGGCGGCGAAGGTCTTGTCGTCGAATCCCATGCGCACCAGGTGCCGCATGGCGGCGGGGGAGAGATTCTGGGGCGGTTCGTAGAGGGGCATGATGGCGCCGGGGTCGGGGTCGCGCCCGACCCGGGTCCAGATCACCACGTAGTAACCCAGCACCAGCAGCAGGCCCAGAGCGGCGGCCAGCGCCGGGCGGTTGTCCGCCAGGAACCAGGCGATCTTCTGGTTGCGGGTAGGCTCGGGGATGATGCCCTTGGGAAAGGACACGACGATGGTGAGGCCCTGGTTCGGGCCCAGCATGTGGGTGGTGGCGAAGTGCGCCGCGCCGTCCTCGGCGACCTCGGCGGAGTAGTTCTTCTCGGTGGAACCCTGGTAGCCGGTGTAGCCTTCGAGCTTCAGGTCGTCGCGCCCGATGCCGGGAGGCAGCGCGACGGTAGCCGAGGCTCGATCGATCGCGAAAGCCCAGCCGTTGCCGGTGACGTTCCAGTAGAGTTCGTCGTGGTCGGGAAAGAAGCCGAGTTGGCGGTGCGTCCGATAGGCCAGGGTGTAGGTGTATTCGCCGGGGTCGAGGAAGACATCCTTGTTACCGACGTAGACGCGGACCCCGTTCTCCAGGCCCTCGGTGTGGTAGTCGTCGGGACGGCCGTCGCGCAGCACTTCCTGGATGTCAAAGCCCACGCGGTAGGAGTTGCCGAACTTGTCCTGGTAGCGGGTGGGAAAGTCGCGGTAAATGCCCCGCCGGATCTGCTCGCCGGTGGAGCGCACCTTGATGGTCTCACGCACCAGCATGGAAGCGTCGGGATAGACGGTGATGTCACTGTGGTACGAGAGGATGCGCTCCGGGGCCGAGGCCGCCAATTCCTCGGCCGCGGTGTCTGGCGGGATCTCCGGCAAGTCCTGCGCGAAAAGGCTGAAGGGCAGGAGGCATGTGATTAACAGCGTCAGCCAGCAGAGCTTGCGCATGGCGGACGCGATTCTCCCCGGAAGCGGCCAAAACTACAAGAGGGATTTAGAGGCAGCAGAAAGCCCGGCCGAAGCCGGGCTCGGGTGCCGTTGCGCCGTTCAGGAAAGATGCTTGTCGAGGGCCTTCTCGATGGTAGCGCGGTCCACGAAGCCTACGATCTGCTCCTTCACCTGGCCGCCCTTGAACACCAGCAACGTAGGGATGCCGCGGACTCCGTAGCGCTGCGGCGTAGCCGGGCTGCGGTCCACATCCATCTTTCCGACCTTGACGCGGCCCTGGTAGCTCGCGGCCACCTCGTCCACAATGGGCGCGATCGCCCGGCAGGGGCCGCACCACGCGGCCCAGAAGTCCACCAGAACCGGCTGCTCGCTCTTGAGCACGTCCTGGTCAAATGTTGCGTCCGTTAATTCCACAATCCCGTTACCAGCCATTTCGCCTCCGAAGTAATTACTGCAGGACCGCCAAGGTTAGTCGCAGCCCGAACGTACCGTATTTTCATGGTACCACTCACTTGGATTAGATGCGCAGAGGTTTCAGGAGTAACAGAAACTGCGGGAAGCGGGATGTCGACGACAACGTAAGGCGCAAAAATTAAGAGGCGCCCGAGAGCGATTAGCTCGCGGACGCCCGACGGCAGCCCTCCCCCAGAACTGCCAATCGCCTACCACATTAGGGTGGTTCCGGCGGACTGTAAACGTCACGAGAGTAACCGCAAAGTAATCGCAAGTCACCGCGAGGTAATCTGCAGAAGGTTCAAGCGGTTAGAGACGCGTTGTCCCGCTTCCATGCCTCCGATGAGGGCCAACCCTTCAGGGGTCGAGGCGAGGCCTCGGTGGTCCATGGTGGGAACCGGATTGTCGGGCAGCAGCTCCCAACCGCCAGACTCCACATTCCAGGCAAACGTGGTGGCCACGGGCTCGGAGGGCCGACCGTCATAGCCGCGGCCGTCGTAGTTATAAGGATTGTCGGTGCCGCCCGAGAACACGATGCGGCGGCCGTAGGCTCCAGCGGCGATGCGATAGCGCGCCCGGCTGGGCGGTGGCGGAATCTTGGTCCAGGTGATTCGCGTCAGGTCGCCGCGGTCGATCTTCCCCATCCACGCTTCATGAGAAGGAATATAGCGGGGGTTCGAGCCGCCGGGATTCTTGAAGGCTCCTCCCAGGTACACGATGGTGTCTTCGGCAAGGGCGCCGGCGTGTCCGAAGACGGGAGTGCCCGGGATGGGCGTGGCCTGAAGCCATCGATCCTTCTCGGTGTCGTAGACCTGGACGTTGCCCACGTTGTCCTGCTGCGACCATCCGCTGATGAGATAGACGTAGCGATTCCGGTAGACGCCAAGGGCCATGTCGTCCACAGCCACCGGAATATCGGCGCCGCGCCGCCAGCCCCGGGCCTTGAGATCAAAGATGTCCAGGTTGGAGAGCGAAACCTCGTTGCCTTGGGCGTCCACGGTGTATCCGCCGAAAAGGAAGACGCGCCCCTTCACTCCCGCGGCGGCCGCGGCCAGACGGCCCGCCTGTCCGGGCACTGCCGGAAGGCGCGCCCATTCGCGGGAGAGCGTGTCGAAGGACCAGGCTTCGGCGGTGACGGCGTCCCAGGTCTTCTTCGGGCCGATCCCCAGGAAGGAGAACAGGAAGGTGCGCTTGCCGTCACGCAGGGAGGCGACGGCGTTGTTGGAGACCGGTTGATAGAGCGGTTTGAGCGCGCTCCAGGTACCGGGGATGGTGGGCGCTTGCGCTTGCTGCGCGGCACCACCTGCCACCAGCAACAGGACCAGGCTGAATGCGAGACGGCGTTTACTCATGCCACGCGTATCCAGCCGTATTGAGTGTTGCTGGGCGCAGCCAGCCCGGACTCGTGGTACTGCTTGCGCAACCGGTCCACGTAGTCGCCGGGAATGGGGTTGCGCTTCGCCTTGGGATCGATGCCGTAGAGGCGAGCGCCGTTCAAGCCGAAGATCTTGCGTTTGACGTCGACGGTGAGCGGCTTGTAGCCGAAGCGCTTCATCAAGTCTTCCGGCATCTGGAGGCGCCGCAAAGCTTCAATCTGCCACTGCGGGGAGCCCCACCAGACCGAATCCGTGCCCCAGAGCACGTGGTCTTCACCGAAAGCCTGCAAGATCATGCCCAGGACGTGGCAGCACAACATGGGGCTGGTGGCGGCCATCATGCCAAAGGTGCTGCCCAGTTCCATGTACACGTTGGTCATGTGCGCGTTCTTGCGGCGCCACTCGCACAGGTCGGAGACCCAGGGGATATACGCCGTTTTCTGGAAGCCATCCTGCGCCGCCGGCAAGGCGTCCTGCAGGCCCTTGAACCCGGAGTGATAGAGGAGAAAGTTCAGGTCGGGAAAGTCTTTGGCCGTCTTCACCACGTCCTTGGGGCTCCAGTATTCGTCGTTGCCGGGAAACAGGGGCAGGCCCTTGTGCAGGCAAATGTTGCGAATGCCCAGCTTGCGCGAGTACTCGAGCACCGGATAGGTGCGCTTTTCGTCGTCCAGCCACCACCCGGCTTCACCCTTCACCATGGACTGCCCGGTGTAGCCCTTCCAGGCTTCGATCTTCAGTGATTCCGCCTGCTGCTGCATGATTTCGCGGTTGCGCGCGCCCAGATCAGGCGAGATCTTGCCGTGAATGACCAACCGCCGCGACTTGGCCAGCTCGTTGACCGCAGCCCGGGTGCGGGCCATCAGCGCCGGAGGCAGCACGTCGCCGGCCTCAGTCTCGCTGGGCAGGCCGCTGAGCACGGCGACGTCGGTTTCACTGTCGAGAAAAACTTCCTTGATGTAGTTCTCCAGGTGCAGGTCGGACATGGCCGGTTCGCGCTTGGCCAGCTCGGGATTCACTTTCGCAGCAAAACCGCGTCGCAGGTCGAAGAGGTACTGGAGGAATTCCTTGCTGGCGGTGGGAGCTTCGTGCTCGGTGGCGACGTGGTGCGTCTGCACGTCGAAGATGAAGTAGTCAGCTTTCTTCTCGGCTGCGGCTGCGGGCTCGAACAGCTCCGCGGCATCGACGGTGAAGAAGGGGCCGAACACGCTGTTGAGCGCCGCGAACGCTGCCGCCATTCCGCAGGAGGTCCGCAGGAAGCGGCGGCGTGTCACGCCCTGCCGCAGCGCGGCCTGGTCCGCGGCCTCCAGAAGGCGATGCTCGACGGCCCGCTGCTCGGGCGTTTGTGGGAGGGGGAAGTACTCCTCGTTGGAGATGACGCGCGTGGGAATGGGCAGATTGCGCCCCAGGAATGCGTCCAGGTCCGACGCGCGCACCCAACCGTCACGCACTTCCGGAGGTGGAACAGAACCGCTGGTCTTGGGATTGCTCATGGTTGCTCTCCGTCCCCCGGCAGCGACGTTTGCGGATTATAGCAATCCCAAGTAGCTTAGGTTTCTGTCCCTGGGAGGAATCATGAGCACCCCGCCGTCCCCGGCGCTGGTTTTCGACACCCTGAATGCATACCAGCGCACCGAAGCGCTGCGCGCGGCGCTCGAACTGGATGTGTTCACCGCCATCGGAGCCGGAACGGACAGTGCTTCCGCGCTGGCGAAGCAGACGGGCGCTTCCGAACGGGGGCTACGCATTCTGGCGGACTACCTGACCGCCGTCGGGTTCCTGACCAAGAAGGACAATCACTATGGCCTCACACCGGACAGCGCCATGTTCCTCGACCGGCGGTCGCCCGCCTGCGTGGCCTCGGCGGTTGGATTCCTGGCCTCTCCAGGGGTCATGTCGCACTATGTCAACCTGGCCGCCGCGGTGCGAAAAGGCGGCACGGCCGCCGAAGCGGACGGCCTGGTGGCGCCCGAGCACGGACTGTGGGTGGACTTTGCGCGCTCGATGCAGCCGATGATGGTGTTGCCGGGGGAGTTGATCGCACGCCTGCTGAGCGCCGAACGCGGAGACCGGTGGAAGGTGCTGGATATCGCCGCCGGGCACGGGATCTTCGGCGTGACCCTGGCGCGACTGAATCCCAACGCCGAGATCGTGGCCGTCGACTGGCCCAACGTCCTGGAGGTCGCGAAAGAGAATGCCCGCGCTGCCGGCGTGGAGCAACGCTATCAGACCCGGCCCGGCAGCGCCATGGACGTGGACTTCGGGGAAGGTTATGACCTGGTGCTGCTCACCAACTTTTTGCACCACTTCGACGTGTCCACCAACGAAGGAGTATTGCGGAAAGTGCACGCGGCACTGAAGCCGGGTGGACGCGCGGTGATCCTGGAGTTGGTACCGAACGAGGATCGCGTTTCGCCGCCCCTGCCGGCCATGTTCGCCCTCATCATGCTGGCCAGCACGCCGGCCGGCGACGCCTATACCTTCGCGGAGTACCGAGAGATGCTGCAACACGCCGGCTTCGCGTCCAGCCAGCTACACCCGTTGCCGCCGACTTTCCAGCACGTGGTGATAGCGACCAAGTAGGTTGCGTCCGCTTGTTGCCGACTATTGGGGTGATGGCTCCAGCCAGCGCTTGAACCAGGCCGCAATGCGCTCCAGCCGGTCCACGCGACGGTCGGGACGTCCGGAGCGCGAGAGTTCGTGCCCTTCCTCGGCATAGCGGACGAACTCCGCCGGCACACCATGCAACCGCAACGCGGCGTAATACTGCTCCGCATCCGGCATGGGAGCGCGGAAATCGTTCTCGCTGTGGATGATGAGCGTGGGCGTCTTCACGACATCGGCATACGCGATAGGAGAGAGCTTCCAATGCTTCCCCGGATCGCTCCACAGCAGGCCGCCAAACTCAACCTCGGTGAAGTGCGGGATGTCGGTGGTCAATGGGAAGCTGTAGAAGTTGTAGACACCGCGCATGGGAATCGCAGCCTTGAAGCGCGTGGTTTGGCCGATGACCCAGGCGGTCATGTAGCCGCCGTAGCTGCCGCCCGCGACGCCCAGCCGGTCTTTATCCACCCAGGCGTAGCGCGCGATGGCGGCGTCCACGGCGTCCATCAGGTCCTCGTAGGGTGTGCCACCCCAGTTGTTGATGGTGGCGCGCGTGGAGGCTTCCCCGTAGCCGGTCGAACCACGCGGGTTCACGTACAGCACGCCGTAGTTCATGCCGGCGAGCATCTGGAACTCCTGCATGAAATGCTCACCGTACTGGGTGCGTGGGCCGCCATGGATCTCGAGCACCAGCGGGCGCTTCTCGCCGGACTTGAGCCCGGCGGGTGGGATGATCCAGGCGTCGATGGGATGGCCATCGCGCGCGTTGAAGGTGAATTTTTCCGACGGCACCAACTTGTGCGCGACGCGCCAGTCTTTGTTCAAGTCGGTGAGCGGACGCGTGCCGCCATCGGCGACGGCGCCCACCACCAGCTCTTCCGGCCGGTCCGAAACCGTCTCCGAAGCCGCGAAGCGTGATGCATCCGGTGAGAAGCTCAGCCCCGGCGTGGCGAACATCTGCGAGTGGATGCCGAGCTGTCGTCGCCCGGAAGTGAGACGCCGCGCGCGCCAGGTCGCGGGGTCGAACGTCCATACGTGGATGTCGCCTTTCTCCTCGGCCAGCGCGAAAAGTTTTTTTCCATCACGGCTCCATCGCCAGGTGGAGAAGTTGCCATCAAAGCCGTGCTCCATCCGGTTCCAGGCCGCGCGCTCCGTGTCCACCAGGAAGACTTTGTCGTTGTAGCCTTCCGGATTGTTCTCTTCCACCAGGACTTGCGTGTTCGCGGGACGCCACACCGGCGCACCGTAGTAGCCAGGCTTGGCGGTGAGTTCGCGGACCAGGGAACCGTCGCGCGCCAGGACTTGAACGCGGGCCAAGCCGATGTCGGTGGCCTCGTCGCCCAAATGAGTGAGCGTCACGGCGACATGCTTCCCGTCCGAGGCCCAACTGTACCCGGCTACGTCCACCTCACCCGCCGTCACCTGGCGCAGCTCGCCGCTTTCCAGGTCGAGCGTGAACAAGTGCGGCCGCAGATTGTTGAAGTAGGACTTGCCGGCGCGGTAGATGGCCATGCGAATGGCGCGGACACCCTTTTCCAGGTCTGGGTATTTCTGCTTGACCATCTCCTTGGGGTCGCGGACTCCCGCTTTCCAGTCTGACGGCACGCGCGCCATGAAGCTGATGGCGTGAGCGCCCGGGATCCAGCGCGCGTCGCTGACGTCCACCTCGAACGAGGTGACGCAGCGCGCCTCGCCGCCTTCCGCCGGCAGCAGGCAGGCCTGCGCCGAACCATTGCGCGTGGACAGAAAAAGGATCTCGCTGCCGTCGTCGCTCCAGCGGGGCGAGTTGTCCGTGCCCGGCAAGTAGGTGAGCTGGCGGAGTCCGCTGCCGTCGGCGCGCACCATCCACAGATTGCTGTCGTAGCCGTCGTGCTTCTCGTTCGACCGGCTGGTGGTGAACGCGATGCGGTCGCCGGCGGGGGACCATTGCGGGTCGCCCACCCAGGTGAGCGAATAGAAACTCTCCGGCGTGACCGGTTTGGATTCGGCGATGGCGTTGACGGCCGCTGCCAACACCACGGCCAGCACGACGTGGAAACGGATGGAACCTCTACGGCGGTGCGACATGAGACCCCTCGAGGCTTCGGGATGGATGCCGGCGGCCGGGTGACCGCAGCGGCGGCATTCTAGCAAACCGCTGCCTGCGAAGCGCCTGACACCACCGCCTTGCTGCCTCCCCGCCACTCCACCAGCAAGACGCGATGGCCGATCTGCTGCCCGCGGTCGTCGATGCGGAAACGTCCGAACAGGGTATTGCCATCGAGCGCATCGGCGGCTTCGCGCAGCGCAGCGTCGCGGAACGTACCGGTGCGCCCGACGCACTCGGCGAAGATGGTGGCAGCGGCCAGCGCCGCCGCCGCCGGATAGTCGGGCGGGCGACGGAAGCGCTCCTCGAAGTGGGCCACGAACCAGTCCAGATCCGGACCGAGGACCTCCGGAAAGCGCACTTCCGGCTCCCACTGGCTGGGACCCACAATGCCTTCAACGGTGCGTTCCAGTTCCTCGCGCAGGTCACGGAAGCCGCCGGCAATGGCAACGACTTTCTTCACCGAATCCGGCCAGTCCGCGCGGGTGCGCAACAACTGCACTTCATCGTCGAACGCCGCCGCCAGCACCACCACCTGGGGACGGCGCGCGCCCAGTTCGCGCACCAAAGAGCCGATATGCTGGGAAAGTGCGCCGGCCGGCATCATGCTGGTTTGGTGGCTGGCGCGGCCCATGGCGGTTTCCAGCAACCCGTCCGCGATCTCGAAGGCGTAGCTGCCCTGCGCTTCGTACACGACACAAATGGTCCGCAGCTCGGGCGCTTCTTTCTCCAGCCACGCCGGCAGGTCGGTGAGGTAGCGGCTGGCGGGAGTGGAAATGCTGACCACGCTGCGCCGGCCATAGCGGTAGAGATTGTCACAGCCGCTGCCGTGACTCCACAGGAGGCGGCCACGCTCCTCGGCCACCGGAGCCACGGCCTCGGTGAGGAAGCTGGAGTAGGGTCCGAACAGGGCGTGCACGCGGTCCTTGTCCAGCAACCGGGCGACGTTCTCGCGCGCCAGGTCGGCGCGGTCTTCGTCGTCGTAATAGATGACCCGCACGCGGCGGACCAGGTCGCCCATGCGGAAACCGCCCTGTTGGTCGATCCACGCCGCCCAGGTGCGCAGTCCGTCGAGGGCCTGTCGCGCCTGGCGCCAATGGCGGCCGGTCAGCGACACCGTCATCCCGATGCGCAATTCAAGCGTGGGGCTCATGGCGAGAAGGTTGGAATCAGGCCGTTCGCGGCGCCTCCGGCCCGTGTTAGGTTAGGTGGCTGCGACCGAGAACACAAGCCGATCATCCTATCTCCATAGATAGAGGAGGACCTCATGCCCCAAGCGATACCCGAGAAGTTCCGTGACTTGTTCGAGAAGCCCGCGTTCGGCCACCTGGCCACGCTCAACGCGGATGGCAGCCCGCAGGTGACACCGGTGTGGCTGGACATCGAAGGCGACGTCATTCTGGTGAATTCGGCACGCGGCCGCAAGAAGGACCGCAACCTGCGCCGCGATCCACGCGTGGCCCTGAGCGTCGCCGACCCCGCCAATCCCTATCGCTATCTCGAGGTCCGGGGCCGTGTGGTGGAAATCACGGAGAAGGGCGCCGACGAGCACATCGACAAGCAAGCCAAAAAGTACCTCGGTGTGGACAGGTATCCCGGCCGCGCGCCGGGCGAGGTGCGCGTGCTCTACAGGATCCAGCCGGAGCACTTCACGTCGATGGATTATCCGCGCGACTGAATGGGTGGTCTGGCCGGTTTACGCCGACAGCGCCGTGAGCAACCGGAACGCTACTAGGCCTTCAACTGGTCGATCTTCGCGGCCATGATGAAGTCGCTCTCCGTCAGGCCGTTCACCTTGTGCGTCCAGAGCGTGACTTCCGCTTTGCCCCAGGCGAGATAAATGTCGGGGTGGTGGCCCTGCTCTTCCGCCAGAGCGCCCACCTTGTTGGTGAAGGCGAGCGCGCTCTTGAAGTCGGGGAAATCGAACTGGCGCGTGATGTGATGCTCGTTGATCACCGTCCAGCGCGGGACCTCGCGAGTGAGACTCTTCAGTTCCTCGCCCCGAAGGGGCGGCACTCCACCCTTGCATGGAACACAGGTCTTGGCAGCGAGATCAACCATAGCAGGCCTCCGGAATGAGGTCTTATTCTACCGCCACCGGCACTAACACCCGGGCACACAAGCCGCACCGGTCTTCTCCATGACAATGGAGCGAATGCGGTCGCCGATCTCGAGCAGTCGCGTCGCGGCTCGCCGCGCCCGCTCCTGGGCTTCAGGCGTCTTCGCCAGTTCCGCCAGCACTTGGCAGCCGGCGCGGTGATGCTGGTCTTCGTCCGGATTGATGACGCCGCGGTATAACGCCGCCAGATCCTTCTGACCCATGTGTTCCAGCAGCTTGAGGAACTGGGCGTTGCGGCGCCCGCCCATGGCCTCACGCGCCACCAGGGCGGCGGCGATGCGTTCTTCCGTGGTGGCAAGCGTGCGCAGGTACTCCAGCACCGGGCTGGGGGGCTCGAGCGGATCAAAGCCGGCCAGGCTCACGCCCAGCGCGCGGGCCGCGTCTTCGAGAAGCTGGTAGTGCCGCGCCTCGTCGCCGGCGTGTCGCGCCAGGGCCAGCTTGGCCGGAAGCTCGGGCGTGGATCCCACCCATTCGGCGGCGATGGCAAAGGCTTCCGCCTCGTTCTTCAGCGCCATCTTCAGCAGCGCGCTGAGGTCGCCGGCTGAACCGGCAGGCTCGGCGTCCAGTTTGCTGAGGATGGTTTCGCTCTCCGCTTTGAGTTGTTCGACGAATGCGGCGCCATTCATGCGTGTACCGGAGGAGTAGAATATCAGTAAGGAAGTCGCAGTATGCCCACCCTGAAGGACGTTCTTTACGAGCAGGTGCGTGAGGGCGAGCTGTACGAGAAGCTCGACCGCAACCGTGTGCGCTGCTTCGCCTGCGGGCACCGGTGCCCCATTCCGGAAGGCCAGCCGGGCGTCTGCAAAGTGCGCTTCAATCGCGGCGGAACGCTCTACGTGCCCTGGGGCTATGTGGGCGGCGTGCAGTGCGACCCCATCGAGAAGAAGCCCTTTTTTCACGCCTATCCCGGAGCACTGGCGTACAGCTTCGGCATGCTGGGCTGCGACCTGCACTGCTCCTACTGCCAGAACTGGGTGACGTCGCAGGCATTGCGCGACCCCACGGCAGTGTCGCCACCGCTCGGCATGACCCCAGACCAGATGGTCGAAGACGCTCTTCGCCAGGGCGGCAAGGTCCTGGTCAGCACTTACAACGAGCCGCTCATCACCGCCGAGTGGGC
>DATIGQ010000132.1 GCA_035454605.1 Terriglobales bacterium | reverse complement strand
GGTCGGAGATGTAGGGCTGCCCAACGTACTGCAGCGGCTTCCCTGCCGCAGTGACCGTCTTCCAGGCGAGCGCTGACGAGATCTGCAACGCGGCTACGCGCTGCGGCGCGGGGCTGTCGTTGCGCAAAGTCACGTTCGCAGTGGCAGCCAGGGTCTGTTGCGCAGGCGAGATGCGAGCCTTCAGTTCCCAGGCGGTGATGGTGAAGGCGGAACGGTCGAGGGCGGAAGATGAAAGAGCACCACCACAAAGAACGCAAAGGACTGCCACGAAGGACACCAAGGAGGACCGGGTCGTCATCACTTGGCTGCTACCTGGCGGCGTTGGCGGACGAGTTCATACATGACCACCGCGGCGGCGACGGAGACGTTCAGCGAAGGAACCTTGCCCAGCATGGGAATGGAGACTAGGAAGTCGCAGCGGCGCCGGATCTGCTCGTGCATGCCCTTGCCCTCGGCGCCCAGCACCAGAGCGCAGTCCATGTTGTAGTCGAGGGCGTCGTAGCTTTGCGGGGCGCGTTCGTCAAGGCCGACGATCCACACGTTGCGCGCCTTCAGCTCCTCGAGCGCACGGCCCAGGTTGGTGACGCGCGCGATGGGCAGGTGCTCGCTGGCGCCGGCGGACACTTTGGCCACGGTAGCGGTAACGCCCACGGCGCGACGCTCGGGAATGAGGACGCCGTCGGCGCCGGCGGCATCGGCGGTCCGCAGGATAGCGCCCAGGTTGTGCGGGTCCTCGATGCCGTCGAGCACGAGGACAAAGGCATGGCGGCCGTGGCGGTGGGCCAGGATAGCCTCCGGGTCGTCGTAGCGCCGGGCCGCGGCCACCGCCACCACGCCCTGGTGCGCGCCGCCGTTGGCCAGGCGGTCAAGCTGGTGGCGGGGCAGAAAGCGCACCGGCACGCCGAGCGCGCGGCATTCTGCAATCAGCTTCTCGACGCGGGCGTCGTTCCGACTGGCAACGCCCAGGTACGCGAAGGCACGGCCGCGGGCCTTCAAGGCCTCGGTCACAGGGTTGATGCCGAAAATGACGTCCATCGGGATGAGTCTAACGGAATTGTGCGATTGACGAGGGATTACGACTGGACGAGCCTGGCCCAGCGAGGCCGCCGCACCAGCCAAGCAACGATCGCCTCCGCCAGCAGCGCGATCACGATGCCGCCAGCGATGTCGGATACATAGTGATAGCGGTCATACACCGCGCCGATGCAGAGCAGCACTACCAGCGGCGTGAGCGCCATGCCCAGGCGCGGGGCGTAGCGCCAGGCGTAGATCAACGCCACTACGGCGGCGGCGACGTGCGAACTGGGAAAAGCGTTGCCGTGCACGCCGCCGTGCTTCTGGATGAGGTTCACGAGGAAATGAAACGGGCCGCCCTCGAGCGGTACGGTGTGCAGATGGCGCAGCGTGTGCGCGGGACCTTCGGTCGGAAAGGTCAGAAAGACCAGGTAGCACAGCATGTAGCTCACGACGCTGGTGGACATGGTGCGCCGGAAGGCGGGCATGTCGCCGCGGTGGTAGAGCACGCCGCCCACCATTATCAGCAGCAGGAAGTAGGAAAAGTACCCGATCTCCAGGACCTCGGTCAGCCAGGGCGTGGCGAATTGTCCCAGCCAGACCGTGGGTGGCGCGGCAAAGAACCTGGCTTCGAGGTCGAGCAAATACTGGTCCTGCCAGGAGTCGACGAACAGGAAGGAGAGGCGGGCCACCTCCTCGAAACAGACGATGAATATCAGCAACGGATACCAGTGATGCAGGAAGTGCCAAATGCGGGAGCGCGGAGCGCCTGCTACCAATGCCGCGATCACCAGCAGACAAACGGCGTGAACGGCCAGGAACGACGGCCAGGCGGGGATGCGGTGGTGCAGCAACAGAATCACCAGACCCAGCCCGCCGAACCAGGCGAAGTAGAGTCGGTCGACAAAGTTGGTCCGCTGCCACCAGGAAACCGGTTGAGACTGGTTCGTCATAGCTCGGGACCCGGATTGTACCGGCGTTTCTCACTCTCCGGGCCCAGACCGGGCGGGTGTTAGACTGACAGTTTCGGAGGTCGCGGTGGAAGGCGTCTTTATTCTTTCGGCGGTGCGCACGGCCATCGGCAAGTTCGGCGGCTCGCTGGCGGGAAAGACTGCCGCAGACATGGGCGCCATTGCGGCGCGGGCTGCGCTGGAGCGCGCCGGAGTCCGGGCCGACCAGGTGGACGAGACCATCTTCGGCAACGCCCGCCAGGCGGGCGGCGGTCCGAATGTGGCGCGACAGATCTCCATCCGCGCCGGCCTGCCGCAGGAGGTTCCCGCCTATACCGTGAACCAGGCCTGCGCCTCCGGCATGAAGTCGGTGGCGCTGGCGTTCGAGGAGATCACGGCCGGAAACCTGGAGTGCGTGCTCACCGGGGGCACGGAATCCATGTCGCGCCTTCCCTACTACCTGGACGGCGCGCGCTGGGGCTACCGGCTGGGAAACCAGGACCTGGTGGACGGCATGTATCGCGACGGCTTCTTCTGTCCCCTGGCCAAGATGGTGATGGGCGAAACCGCCGAGGTGCTCGCCGAACAGTACAAGATCCCGCGTGAAGAACAGGATCAATACGCGCTGCGGTCGCAGCAGCGCGCGCAGGCGGCCATCGAGGCCGGCAGGTTCGGCTCAGAGATCGTTGCGGTTGAGCTCGACGGCAAGAAAGGCCCGCAGACATTCGCGCGCGACGAGCACCCTTTCCTGGGCGCAACTCTGGAGAAGATGGCCAAGCTGGCGCCCGTGTTCTCCAAGACGGGCACCATCACCGCGGGAAATTCGTCGGGCATCACCGATGGCGCAGCCGCGCTGGTGGTGGCGGGCGAAGCCTTCGTGAAGCGGCACAACCTGAAGCCGACGGCGCGGGTGATGGCGGCGACCAGCGCCGGCGTCGATCCGCGCATCATGGGGATCGGGCCGGTGCCTGCGCTCGGCAAGATGAAGGAAAAGTTCGGGCTGGATTACGCCGGGTTCGACCTGATCGAGCTGAACGAAGCCTTTGCCGCGCAGGTCCTGGCCTGCGACCGCGAGCTGCACTTCGATCCGGAGAAGCTGAACGTGAACGGCGGGGCGATCGCGCTGGGACATCCCATCGGGTGCACGGGTGCGCGCATCACGGTGACGCTGCTGCACGAGATGCTGCGGCGCAAGGCCAAGCGAGGCATGGCGACGCTCTGTGTCTCCGGCGGCATGGGCATGGCGCTGGCGCTGGAGAGCGTAGCCTGAAAGCGGACAGCCTCGACTGGTAACCTCGATCGGCGCGCGTTGACGCTGCAAAACCGGGGTTCTTATACTCGTTGGGAAGCTTTTCTCGAGGCATCCGATAACCCATGCCACTTTCCGCTCTCATCGTGGATGACGAGCAGCTCGCGCGCGACGAGCTGGCCTACCTGCTGAAGTCGGTGGGTGACGTCGAAGTAGTGGCCCAGGGCAAGAACGGCCTGGAGGCGGTGAGCCTGATCAAGGAGCACTCGCCCGACCTGGTCTTCCTGGACGTGCAGATGCCCGGCCTGGACGGCTTCGGCGTCATCAAGAAGCTGCTCGACCGGCGGGTGCCGCTGCCGCAGATCGTGTTCGCCACCGCCTACGATCAGTACGCCGTCAAGGCCTTCGAGGTGAACGCGGTCGACTACCTGCTGAAGCCTTTCGACAAGAAGCGGGTGACGCAATCAGTCCAGAAGGCCAAGCGCGCGAGAGAGACCGCGGGAGCGCCTGCCGAGCGTTTGGACGCGCTGGTGAAGATGCTGGAAGGACAGAAGCCGCAGGCTAACCGCATCCTGATCAAGGCCGGCGGGCGGCTGTTCCTGGTGGACCAGAAGGACATCTGTTACGCCTCCATTGAAGACGGCGTGATCACGGTAGTGACGGCGGCGGCGGAAGGCCAATCGAACTGCCGCACCCTGGAAGAACTACTGGCCTCGCTCGATGCCAACACCTTCTGGCGCGCGCACCGCTCCTACGTGGTGAACATCAACCGCATCCGGGAAGTGGTGCCCTGGTTCAAGAGCAGCTATCAGCTCCGCATGGACGACAAGAAACAATCGGAGATTCCGGTGAGCCGCGCCCAGACCAAGCGGTTGCGGGAGCTGTTCCGGCTGTAGCCAGCTGGCTCCTTCCTTTCTGTTACGAGTAGCATTCCGGAATTCCCTCTCTCTTCGAGGTGAGTGATGGAAAAACACGCTCTGCACACGCCGCTCTGCGACCTGTTGGGTGTGCGTTATCCGCTGGTGCAGGCGCCGATGTCGGGCGGGCCGACCACTCCCGAGCTGGTGGCGGCCGTCTGTGAGGCCGGCGGTTTCGGCGTGCTGGCGGCGTTCCGCGTTGCGCCGGAAGATGTGCGAAAACAGATCCGTGCGGTGCGGGAGCGAACGGATCGCCCGTTCGGCGTGAATGTCTTACTGGCACCGCCCGAGCCAGGCAACCGCGACGCCGTGCCTGTGCAGCAAGTCCTGAACCACTTGCGCCGCGAGCTGAAGTTGCCGGAAGTGAGCGACGCGCCAGCCCTGCCGCCTTCCCAACTCCAGCAGCAGATCCAGGTGATCCTCGAGGAGAGGGTGCCGGTGCTGAGCACGGCGATGGGAGATCCGACGCCGCTGGTCGAGCCGGCACACGCAGCCGGCGCCAAGGTGATGGCGATGGTGACCACGGTGGCGGAGGCCCAGGCGGTAGCCGGGGCGGGTGTGGACATCGTGCTGGCGCAAGGTGCCGAGGCCGGCGGGCATCGCTCGACATTTCGGCTGGGCCCCGACGGTGAGGCGGCGCTGGTGGGAACGATGGCGCTGGTGCCGCAGGTTGCGGACGCCGTGCGCGTCCCGGTGGTGGCGGCAGGCGGCATTGCGGATGGCCGCGGCCTGGTGGCGTCGCTGGCGCTGGGCGCTGCCGGAGCCGCCATGGGTACGCGTTTCCTGGTGGCGCGCGAAAGCGCCGCCTTTCCTGCGTACAAGCAGAGAGTGCTCGAGGCGGACGAAGCTGCCACCGTCGTCACCCGGGCCTTCACCGGCCGGCCCGCTCGCGGCATTCATAACCGGGTACTCGACGCTCTGCTCGCTGCCAAGGTCGAGCCCCTGGCATGGCCGTTGCAGGCACTGGCTGCCGGCGACCTCTATGCCCGTGCCATCGCTGCCGGTGATGCCGATCTCTACCCGCTGCTGACAGGACAAGCGGTGCGGCTGCTCAAGTCCGATCAGGGCGCAGCTGAGATCGTGGCGGAGATCGTGGCGCAAGCCGAAGCAACCCTGGCGCAACTGGCCGGGCATGGGCCGAGGAGCTAAGCTACTCGACCACCAGCTTGCGCGAGTTCATGCCGAAGTTCGTGTTGGCAGAATCGATTGCCAATAGCCGTAACTCGTACGCGCCGGCTGCGGGAGCCTGGAGCGTTCCCGAGTACGTGCTCTTCTCGCCGGCGTAGGCCAAGACCGATTCCACCTCCACCTTCCCTTCCCGAACCAGTTGCGCGACAAGGCGGATCTTGTTGGCGTCCCAGAGCCCGCCGGGCTCCGTAGGGCACCCTCAAGTCATGGTCATGGTGGCGCGCACCGGGATGGGATCCCCCGTCTTCACATGCACGTCCGCGGCGGGATCAACGAACTGCAGGATGAATCCGTGAATTTCCAGCACCACGCCATCGCCGAGGATGTCCTCTCCGGGAACGAGAAGGAGTGTTTTCGTGGCCCGCTGCGTGGCCTGGGGATGGCCGAGCGGCCCTTCCGCGCTGATTTCCACCACCGTGGGACGCTCCAGGGCGACGGTGGCCAGGAAGCCGGCGGCGCCGGGAGTGTCGTAAACGGCAGCACCGCGGCGACGGGGCTCGACCATGATGCGGTCGGTGTCTCCTGACCCGCCTTCCTGCACGCCTTCCGCCAGCGTCTTTCCGGTGGCCAGGTCACGGATGGTGATGCGCGCTCCGCCCACGTGTGTGCCCAGGATCTTGGCGTCGCGCGAGACCGCGCGCACCATCACGCGCGTGGGTTTGCCCTCGGGTGCGGCCAGCGCGTTCGCCGCGCAGAGAAGAATCGCCAGTCCCAGCAGCACCATCTTTCGCATGGAGAGAACCCCCTTTCGCCGGACGCCGCAAGACTCCCGGCTGCCCTGCGCATTCCAGCTTATAATCTACCCAAGTCATGAAGGCCTACGTTTACGTTTCGCTGAAGAAGACGGTGCTCGACCCCCAGGGCAAGACCATCCATGGCGCGCTGAAGAAGATGGGATACAAGGGAGTGGGCGACGTCCGCCAGGGCAAGTTTTTTGAGATCGCGCTCGACGGGGGGCTTTCCCAAGACGCCGCCAAGGCCGAGGTGGAGCGCATGGCGCGCGAAGTGCTCACCAACCCGGTGATCGAGGAGTTCAGTTACAAGATCGAAGACTAAAGACTTTCGCCGCGGATTCACGCGGATGAACACGGATTAAAGATGGGTCGCTTGGGTGGCGACAGCATCTAAAAGGCCTTCGAACTTCCCCGCGACGCTGGCGTCTTCCAGCGATGAACTGGCAACCGGCAACTGGGAACTGACTTATGTGTGGCATCGTCGGATACGTGGGCAAGAAGCGCGTGGTGCCCGTCATCATCGAGGGCCTGAAGCGCCTGGAGTATCGCGGATATGACTCGGCGGGCATCGCCGTGGCCGGCAATGGACCGGGGCTGGAAGTGCGGCGCGCCGAAGGCAAGCTGCGGAACCTGGAAGAAGCCATACGCCTGAAGCCGCTGGACGGCACCTATGGCATCGGGCACACGCGCTGGGCTACGCACGGCCGCCCGACCGAAGAGAACGCCCATCCTCACCGCGATTGCTCGGGACGCATCGTCGTGGTGCACAACGGCATCATCGAAAATTACCTCTCGCTCAAGAAGAAGCTCATCGAGGAGCAGCACAAGTTCGTCACTGAGACCGATACCGAGGTCATCGCCCACCTGGTAGAGAAACACATGAAGGCGCACAACGGCCACCGGCCGTCGTTCGAGGAAGCCGTGCGCAAGGCGGTGAATGAGCTGCAGGGCGTATTCGCGCTGGCGGTCATCACGGCCGACGAGCCCAACAAGATCGTGGCCGCGCGCAACGGCCCGCCGGCAGTGATCGGGCTGGGCAAGGACGAGTACTTCGTGGCCTCGGACGTGCCCGCCATCCTCTATCACACACGCGACGTCTTCTTCCTCGCCGACGGCGACCTGGCGGTGATCACCCCGGCAGGCGTGCAGTTGAGCGACTTCTCCGGGCGGCCCATCGTGCGCCAGGTACAGCACATCACCTGGGACCCCATCATGGCGGAGAAGGGCGGCTTCAAGCACTTCATGCTCAAGGAGATCTACGAGCAGCCGCGGGCCGTGCGGGATACCACGCTGGGCCGTGTTTCCCTCGACACCGGCAAGGTGTTCCTGGAGGAGATGGAGATCACCCCGGCCGAGTTTCGGGCCATCCAGAAGGTGCATATCGCCGCCTGCGGAACGAGTTGGCACGCGGCGCTGGCCGGCAAGTTCATGATCGAGCGACTGGCCCGGGTCCCCGTGGAAGTGGACTACGCCAGCGAGTATCGCTACCGCGATCCGCTGACCGGCCCGGAGACGGTGACCATCCTCATTACGCAGTCGGGGGAGACGGCGGATACCATCGCCGCCCAGCGCGAAGCCAAGGCCAAAGGGTCGAAGACCCTGGCCATCTGCAATGTAGTGGGCTCCATGGTGACGCGCGAGGCTGCGGGAACCATTTACACCCACGCCGGGCCGGAGATCGGGGTGGCTTCCACCAAAGCGTTCACCGCACAACTGGCCGCGATGTTTCTGTTCGCCGTCTACCTGGCGGAGGTGCGAGGAACCGTTTCCACCGACCAGGCGCGTGCGCTGCTGACCGATCTCACGCGCATGCCCGGCAAGCTGGAGTCCATCCTGGCTCGCGACGAAGAAATCGAGGACCTCGCCAAAGAGTACATGCGGGCGCAGGACTTCCTCTTCCTGGGTCGTGGCGTGCACTACCCCATCGCCCTCGAGGGCGCGCTCAAGCTCAAGGAGATCTCGTACATCCATGCCGAGGGCTATCCGGCGGGCGAGATGAAGCACGGACCCAACGCGCTCATCGACGAGAAGCTGCCGGTGGTCATCATCGCGACCTGCGACCGCAACGATCCGGACTCCGTGCTGCGCTACGAGAAGACCATGTCCAACGTGAAAGAAGTGAAGGCGCGGTCGGGCACGGTGATCGCCATCGCCACCGAGGGCGATGAGGAGATCCGCGAGTCCGTGGACCACGCCTTCTACGTGCCGCCGGCGCCGGAACTGCTCTCGCCCATACTGGAAGTGGTACCGCTGCAGCTGCTGGCGTATCACATCGCGGTGCGCCGCGGATGCGACGTGGACCAGCCGCGGAACCTCGCCAAATCGGTGACGGTGGAGTAGGACCGCTGCAACAAGCAGCGGGCAATTCCGTCTACTTTCGCGTGGCGTGTTTCATGATGCGCTGACCCAGCAGCGCCATCATGCCCACCATCACAATGAAGGAGCCGGCAAGAGCGACCGCCAGGTCGTCGAACGTAGGAATGCTCCCCCGTATCGATTGCCGATAGGCAAAAAGCACCGTCGCTGTACCGCCGATGAGCCCGGCCACGGCCAGAACGCCCCACAAGGAAAGCTCGCGCGAGCCGATGCCGCTTGCCATGGCGGAAAGAGCGCGACCGCCGACGAATGCCGCCACCCCGGCCAGCATCATGAACGAAGCCGCCAAGCCGAGCGAGAGTGCCGAGGCATCGGCGTAGGCCATGCCGTACAACAGAACCACGCGCACCAGGAACGCGGCACCTCCCACGACCGCGGCCGCGCCCGCCGCCTGCCAGATGCGCCCTTCCTTCGCCGTCTCCATCGGGTCGCCTCCTCCGGAAAGAACGGTCGCAAAGTGTAGCGCGGAATCACCCGGCCTGCCAGGGGATTCAGGTGTTCTCAATGGCTCGGACTATCACCGACACAGATAGATTATAACATGTATATTTAACAATGACTTACAAGAACTTGACAATATCTCACTCACATCTTATTATGAATAAGAATCGTTTGTGCCGACGCAGGCCCGGTGAGCCAGTGGCCCTGCTGAACTGCACGGAGGCTTGAGAACATGGGCAAGATCATAGGAATCGACCTGGGAACCACCAACTCGGTCGTGGCGGTGATGGAGGGCAACGAACCCAAGGTCATTGCCAACGAAGAAGGAGGACGCACCACACCCTCGGTGGTGGGCTTTACCAAGACCGGCGAGCGGCTGGTGGGACAGGTGGCGAAGCGCCAGGCTATCACCAACCCGGAGAACACCGTTTACTCCATCAAGCGCTTCATGGGGCGGCGCTACGACGAAGTCAGCGAAGAGATGAAGATGGTCCCCTTCAAGGTCGTGAAGGATGGCGACCACGTTTCGGTGGAGATCAACGGTAAGAAGCACACGCCGCCGGAGGTCTCGGCGCTCATCCTGCAGAAGCTCAGGAAAGCGGCCGAAGACTATCTGGGTGAGAAAGTCACCGAGGCTGTCATCACGGTGCCCGCCTACTTCAACGACGCCCAGCGGCAGGCCACCAAGGACGCCGGGCGCATCGCGGGCCTGGACGTGAAGCGCATCGTCAACGAGCCCACGGCCGCCGCCATGGCCTATGGCCTGGACAAGAAGAAGGACGAAACCATTGCCGTCTACGACTTCGGCGGCGGTACCTTCGACATCTCCATCCTCGAAGTGGGCGAAGGCGTGATCGAGGTGAAGGCCACCAACGGCGACACGCACCTGGGCGGCGACAATATCGACCAGCGCATCGTGGACTGGCTGGTGGAGGAGTTCAAGAAGGAAGAGGGCCTGGATCTGCGCGCCAAGGGCAACGAGATGGCGCTGCAGCGGCTACGCGATGCCGCCGAAAAGGCCAAGATCGAACTCTCCACCACCCTGGAAACGGAGATCAACCTTCCCTTCATCACCGCCGATGCCAGCGGTCCCAAGCACCTGGTGAAGAAGCTGACGCGGGCTAAGCTGGAGCAGATGGTGGAAGACATCATCCACCGCTCCGTCGGTCCCTGCCAGCAGGCGCTGAAGGACGCCGGCCTCGATGCCGGGAAGATCGACGAAGTGGTGCTGGTGGGCGGCCAGACCCGCATGCCGCGTATCCAGAAGCTGGTGAAGGAGCTCTTCGGCCGTGAACCTCATAAGGGCGTGAACCCGGACGAGGTCGTGGCCGTGGGCGCGGCCGTACAGGCGGGCGTGCTGGCCGGCGATGTGAAGGACCTGCTGCTGCTCGACGTCACTCCGCTCACGCTGGCCATCGAGACCCACAATCCGCACCGGCCGTGGGAGGGCGGCGTGGCCACCCCCATGATCCCGCGCAACACCACCATCCCGACCAAGAAGACGGAGACCTTCTCCACCGCCGCCGATAACCAGAGCTCGGTGGAGATCCACGTGCTTCAGGGCGAGCGGCCGCTGGCCAAGGACAACCGCACGCTGGGCAAGTTCCACCTGACGGGAATCCCGCCGGCCCCGCGCGGGCTGCCGCAGATCGAAGTCACGTTCGACATCGATGCCAACGGCATCCTCAACGTGACTGCCAAGGACATGGCCACCAGCAAGGACCAGAAGATCACCATCACGTCGTCTTCCGGCCTGAGCAAGGAAGAAGTGGAGCGCATGGCCAAGGAAGCGGAAGCGCACGCCGGCGAAGACCGCGCCAAGCGCGAGGAGATCGAGGTCCGCAACCACCTCGACGCCCTGGTCTACAACGTGGAGCGCATGTTGAAGGAGCACGGCGACAAGATCTCCGGCTCGGAGAAGGAGAACGTAGAAGCGGCTCTAGCCGAGGCCAAGAAGGCGCTCGACGGAAGCGACCGAGCCGCTCTGGACGCGGCCAGCCAGCGGCTCACGCAGGCTTCGCACAAGCTGGCCGAGCAGATGTACAAGGCCGCCCAACCGCAGCCTGGCACGCAGCCCGGCGCGGAACCCGGGGCCACCAACGGCGCCGCCGGCAAGAAGGAGCAGGACGTCATCGACGCCGAGTACGTGGACGTGGAGGAAAAGAAGTAAACGCAGCCACGGATTCACACGGATGAACACGGATAGCAGGGCAGTCGAACACCGACGCCGCGCTGAGTGATTCGTGCAATTCGTGTTGGTCCGTGGCTGATTTTGTGCGAGAAGCGGCGAAAGCATGGCCACTGCAACCAAGGACTATTACGGAATCCTCGGCGTGAAAAAGAGCGCTTCGGCCGAGGACATCCGAAAAGCCTTCCGCAAACTCGCCCGCAAGTACCATCCCGACCTCAATCCCGGCAACAAAGCTGCGGAAGAGAAGTTCAAGCAGATCTCGGAAGCCAATGACGTCCTGAGCGATCCCAAGAAGCGCAAGGTCTACGACCGGCTGGGCTTCTACTCGGACAACATCGACGCAGCGGCGGCCGAGGCCGCAGCTCGCGGCGGCCACGGGCCGGGGTTTGGCGGCGGCCAGGCGGGGCCGGGCGGCGTCCACTTCGATTTTGGCGGCTTCGACTTCTCCGATCTCACCGAACCCGGCAAGAAGGGCGGCGGCACCAGCTTCCGCGACATCTTCTCCGGTATCTTCGGCGGGCGCGGCTTCGGCGCGGAAGAAGCCGGACCGGAGCCCGGGACCGACCTGGAATACCAGGTCAACGTGGGCTTCTGGCAGGCCATCCGCGGCGCGGTGATGCGGCTGAACATCGCCCGCACGGAGGGCTGCGCCCGATGCAAGGGAAGCGGCGCGACCGACGCCGGCGCCCAGACCTGCCCGGAATGCAACGGCTCCGGCCAGGTTACGCAGACCAGCGGGCGCATGAAGTTCAAGCTGGCGTGCCCGCGGTGCGGCGGCTCCGGCAAGACCCGCAACCTGTGCCCGGCCTGCGGCGGCGAAGGCGTGCTGCATCGCACCGAGCCGCTGGAAGTGCGCATCAAGCCCGGGACCCGCGAGGGGCAGCGCATCCGCCTGGCCGGCAAGGGCAACGCCGGGCTGCGCGGCGGCCCACCGGGAGACCTTTACATCATCGTGCGCACGGGCGAGCACCCCGTTTTTCGCCGCGAGGGCGACGACATCCGCATCACCGTTCCGGTCACCGCCATGGAAGCGGCGTTGGGAGCGAAGATCGAGGTGCCCACCATCGACGGCCGCACGCTGCTCAAGATCCCGCCCGGCACGCGCTCGGGACAGCGCCTGCGGCTGCGCGAAAAGGGCGTGCCCTCGGCCACGCGTGAAGGCGCGCGCGGCGACGAGATCGTCGAAGTGCAGATCGTCGTGCCCCTGCCGCGCGACGAGCGCTCGAAAGAGATCCTGCGCGAATTGCAGAAGCTCAACCCGGACGACCCGAGGGCGGAGTTGTGGAGCAAGGTGTAACCCGATGCCGAAGCGAAAGAAACAAGGCGCATACATGATCTCGGCGGTGGCCGAGATGTACGGCATCCACCCGCAGACGCTGCGCCTCTACGAGCGCGAGGGGTTGCTGCGGCCATCGCGCTCCGAAGGCAACACCCGGCTTTACACCGACCAGGACCTGGAGCGGCTGGAGTTCATCCTTTCGCTGGCACGCGAGTTGGGGGTGAACATCGCCGGCATGGCCATCATCCTGGAAATGCGCGAGCGCATGGAAGAGATGCAGCGCCAGATGCAGGAGTTCGTGAACTTTGTGAAAAAAGAGATGCTCAGCCACCCCATGGCCGACCCCGGCCGCGGAGCCATCGTGCCCATTCGGAAGGTGGTGGCGCCAGCACCTCCAGCGGGCAGGGAAAAGAAGAAGGGTCGTTAGCTTCGATTGTCATTCCGAGGAAGCGCGACCGAGTCCGCCGCGGCGGACGAAGAAGCGCGAATCGAGGAATCCCTATCGTCGCCATGCGGCTGGGCTGGAATAGGGATTCCTCGCCAAACTTACTGCTGCGGCGTCTGCCCCTGGCGTTCCGCCTTGCGCTGTTTCATGCGCTCGCGGAAGCGCTCGCCAGCCTGACGACGCTCGTCCATCGCCTTCAGGAACTCGGCGCGCTGCTCCGGGGTCAACACCTTGTTCACCTGCAAGCCGGTGTCCACCATCTGTTGCAGCATCTGCGCGTGCTTCTGTTCGAGCGCTGTGAGCTGCTTCTGGATCTCCGCCTGGTTGGGATTGTCGGAGAAAACCGCCTTCATCAGTGCTTCGCGGTCGCCGCGCCCGCTCGCGAACTGTCCTTTCATCTTGGCCCGCTGGGCCTCGAAGATGCCGCGCACTTGCTGCGATTGCTCGGGTGTGAGGTTCAGCCGCGCTTCCATGTGGGCGAACATGCGCTCGCTTAGAAAGCCGCCGCCTCCCGGGCCGCGCCGGCCATGTTGGCCCTTGGCATAGACGAACGTTCCGCCCGCCAGCGCTACTACCATCGCTATGGCCGCCAGTTTCATCCACCTGCTTTTCATTGCTACCTGTCTCCTTGGTGGGCCGCCGCTCGAAGGCGGCGACCCTCATGCTCTTCAACCCAGACTGCGGCCGGAAGTTGCGCGCCACGGGTTGCCATCAACCCGCTACAATCTGGAGGCGCGGGCTGAGGTAACGCAAGTTCGTTTGTCCGCCGCGGCGGACTCAGGATTTCGCCCTTCGACTTCGCTCAGGGCAGGCTCCGCGCGCTCGGACGCCCGCAAGACGGCTCAACATGCTGCCTTTCAAGCTGGTCTACAGCGACGCCTATTACCTGCCCATTGGGGCGCACGTATTCCCGGCCGAGAAGTACCGGCTGATCCACCGGCGCCTGCTGGAGACCGGCGCAGCCCAGCCTGAGGACTTCGTCGCGCCGGAGCCCGCTTCCGATGAGGACATCCTGCTGGTGCACACGCCGGAATACGTGCGCAAGCTCAAGACCGGCACACTCTCGCCGCGCGAGGAAATGGTGATGGAGGTCCCCTACTCGCGCGAGCTGGCGGGCGCGTTCTGGCTGGCCGCGGGCGGATCGATCCTGGCCGCGCGGCTGGCGCTGCGCGAGGGCGTGGCGTTCAATATCGGCGGCGGCTTTCACCATGCTTTCCCCGGGCACGGCGAAGGCTTTTGCATGATTCACGACGTCGCCGTAGCCATCCGCCGGATGCAGAAGGATGGCGCCATCGGGCGCGCCATGACCGTGGATTGCGACGTCCACCACGGCAACGGCACCGCAGCCATCTTCGGCTCGGCGGCGCTTCCCCCGGCGCCCTTGCCCTCTACCGGCCCGGCCATGCTCGGGCGCGGCACGGCGGCGCACCACGCCGAGGCTGACGTGTTCACCATCTCCCTGCATCAGGAGAACAACTACCCGGCCTGGAAGCCGGCGTCTTCGATTGATGTGCACCTGCCGGACGGCACTACCGACGAGCAGTACCTGGCATGGCTCGACCAGGCGCTCAGTTCCGGACTGCGGCAGTTCACACCCGAATTGTTGTGCTACATCGCCGGGGCCGATCCCTACCGCGAAGACCAGCTCGGCGGGCTGGCGCTTACCATCGAGGGCCTGAAGCAGCGGGACGAGCTGGTGTTCCGCGTGGCCGCGGCGCGCGGCATCCCGGTGATGGTCACGTTCGCCGGTGGATACGCCCGCCACGTGCAGGATACGGTGGCCATCCACTGCAACACGGTGGTCGCGGCGCGCGAAGTCTTTGCCTCCGCGGCCAAAGCCGGGTAGAGTTATGTGCCCGCGCGGCACGGCTCCCGGCCGCGCACCAGGAACCAGAGGAGGAATCGGATGCCAGGCAAGAAGCCGCAGTACAGGGTCATCTCCCCCCGCGGGGACGAAGTCCACCTCGAGCAGGCGCTGGCGGAAGCCTGGGAAGACGGCTACGAGCTGGCGTTCGTCGTGCCCAACAGCGGCCCCCGCGGCATCAACGTGTTCCTGATCCTGCGGCTGCGCGGGAAGAAGTAGCTCCTCTCTCCGGCCCCCAGCGGCACCCGCGGCCTGCCGATTCCGCCTGCTACAATAAGGCTCTCACGCCGCATTCCTCCGTATGTTCGAGAACCTCACAGACAAACTCCAGCGCACGTTCAAGAACCTGCGCGGACAAGGCACCCTGACCGAAGAGAACGTCGGGGAAGCGCTGCGCGAGCTGCGTTTGGCGCTGCTGGCGGCCGACGTCAACGTCAAGGTGGTAGGCCAGTTCCTCGAGCAGGTGCGAGCTAAGGCCATGGGGCAGGAGGTGCTGACCGCGCTTTCCCCCGCAGACCAGGTCGTCAAGGTGGTGCGCGACGAAATGGTCGATCTGCTGGGCCGTGAGACGGCGCGGCTGAAGCTGGCCTCACAGCCGCCCACGGTCATCCTGATGGCCGGCCTGCAAGGCTCCGGCAAGACCACGACCTCGGCCAAGCTGGCCGCCTGGCTGAAGAAGAGCGGGCATCGGCCGCTGCTGGTCAGCGTGGACGTCTATCGTCCGGCGGCGCGCGAGCAGTTGAGAATCGTGGCCCAGGCGGTGGGCGCCAACCTGTACGAAGGCAAGGTCGCTCCCGGCGAAGAGAACACGGTAACCGTCGAACGGCTGGCACGCGAGGCCCGCCGCGAAGCCATGCTCTCCGGGTGCGACGTGCTCATCGTGGACACGGCCGGGCGCCTGCACATCGACGATCAGTTGATGGAAGAGATGCAGTCGCTCAAGCGGCTGCTCAATCCGCCGGAGATCCTGTTCGTCGCCGACGCCATGACCGGCCAGGACGCTGTCCGCTCCGCCGACGAGTTCCACAAGAAACTCACGCTGACCGGCGTGGTGCTGACCAAAATGGATGGCGACGCCCGCGGCGGCGCGGCCATCTCCATCCGCAGTGTCACCGGCGCGCCCATCAAGTTCGTGGGCGTGGGCGAGAAGTACGACGCCCTCGAAGCCTTCCATCCCGACCGCATGGTGTCACGCATCCTGGGCATGGGCGACATCCTCTCGCTCATCGAGAAAGCGGAAGAAAAGCTGGACAAGAAGAAGGCCCAGGACCTGGCCGTCAAAGCGCTCTCCGGCGACGGTTTCACGCTCGAGGACTTTCGCGAGCAACTCCGCCAGGTGAAGAAGATGGGTTCGCTCGAGAGCCTGATGAACCTCATGCCCAAGGTGGGGCCGTTCGCCGCCTTGAAGGGGGCCGGGGAAGTGGAAGAACGGCAGCTCGTGCGTGTCGAAGCCATCATCAACTCCATGACGGGTTACGAACGCGCGCACCACGAAGTCATCAACGGCAGCCGGCGGCGGCGCATCGCGCGCGGCTCCGGAACCAGCGTGCAGGAAGTGAATCAGCTCCTGCGTCAGTACGCCCAGATGCGCAAGATGTTCAAGAGCATGGGCAAGTCCGGCTTCCTGCAAAAGCGCCTGGCGGGCGTGAAGCTGCCGGGAACATGAAAGGCAGTTTCTAGTTTCTCGTTGACGACGCCGGGCTTCCCCTTGTGTCTCACTCTTCGAGAAACGAGAAACCCGAAGAGTTGAAACGGCATTCATGCGCTGGCGCGGGGCCAACCCGGAGTACGAAGCCATCGGTAAGGGCGGGAGCCTGCAGGAAACGCTGGAGGCCCTGAGAGATCGCGTTCACTCCATGATCCCTGCCGCCACCGTGGCCGTGCATGACCGGGCGGCCGAGGAACTGCGGCGCTCCGGTATTGCCGAACGCATCCTGGCCGCCGGCTCGAAGGCGCCCGCTTTCGAGCTTCCGGACAAGGACGGCAAGATGGTTCGCTCGGAAGACCTGCTGGCTCGTGGCCGCCTGGTGGTGAAGTTCTTCCGCGGCCGCTGGTGCCCGTACTGCATCGCCGAGCTTGAGGCGTACAACGAGCTCTTGCAGGAGATTGAAGCAGCCGGCGCAACCCTGGTGGCCGCGTCTCCACAGACCGTCCGACAGACCTTCTTCCTGGCGGACCAACACCAATTGCGCTTTCCCCTGCTCTCTGACGCCGGCAACGCCGTGGCCCGCCAGTTCGGCCTGGTGTACCGGTTGCCGGAGGACCTCAAGGCGGTCTTTCAGCGCGCGTTCATCAACCTGGTACATAGCAATGGGGACTCCAGTTGGGAGCTACCCCTGCCGGCCGCCTACGTTCTGGACCGCGACGGCACGGTGCTCTACGCCGCCGCCGACTGCGACTTCCGGCGCCGCCCGGACCCTGCCGCAGTCCTGGCTGCCCTGCGCGCCTGAGCGCGGCCGGTTGCCAAGAAACGGCGCCATAAGCGATAATTGAAGTTTGTTTGGTCTGCTCGGCAATCACTAGAAAGGAAAGACTTTTTTGTGCTGATGATCCGACTGGCGCGCACCGGTGCGCGCAAACAGCCGCACTACCGGGTGGTGGTGATCGAGAAGGCGCGCCGCCGCGATGGCCGCTTTCTGGAGATTGTGGGAACGTACAATCCCCGCACCAGCCCGGCCACCGTGGACCTGAAGCGCGAGCGGATTGCGCACTGGGTATCCAAGGGCGCCCGGCTCTCGGTTACCGTGAACAAGCTTTATTCCCAGCCCGCCTCGGCGGGCACGGGCAACGCGGCCTGATTGTTCTGGTGAGGATCGCCTTCCCGACGCGCGAGCGTCGCGGCGTGAGTTCACCGTCACAATGCAACCAGGGTTCGGCCCCACGATTGGCAAGGAGTCGCCTATGACGAGCGATCCTGGTGGGGACATGCGAGTGTTGGTCGAACAGATTGCCAAAGCGCTGGTCGACGAACCCGAACAGGTCTCCGTCCGCGAAGTGGATGGCGAGCAGGCGGTCGTGCTGGAGCTCAAGGTCGCCCCTAACGATCTCGGTAAGGTGATCGGGAAGCAGGGGCGGACTGCGCGTTCCATGCGCACCATCCTGGGCGCCGCAGGAATGAAGCTGCACAAGCGCTACACGCTGGAGATTCTGGAATAAGCCGCGCATACGTCACCGTGGCTCGCGTGGTTCGCGCCCAGGGCAGGAAGGGTGAAGTCGCCGCCGAGTTGTCCACCGACTTCCCGGAGCGGCTGGCCCGGCGCAAGAGCCTGTATGTGCTCGGGCAGGACGGTTCGCGAAGCGAACGGGAGATCGAAGCGGCCTGGCCGCACAAGGGCCGCATGGTGCTGAAGTTCCGCGGCTGTGATTCCATCAGCGACGCGGAACAGCTTGCCGGCTGCGAACTGCAGGTGCCGTTCGAGGAGCGCGCTTCGCTGCCCCCCGGCGCAGCCTACGTCAGCGACCTGGTGGGCTGCAGCGTGATGGACGTGAGCCGGAACGTGGTGGTCGGCACCATCGACGAAGTCCGGTTCGGGGCCGGCGATGCGCCGCTGCTGGTGGTGCGGGCCGCGGGAAGGGAGTTCCTGATCCCCTTCGCCGCCGAGTACGTGCGCAGGATGAGCCTCGAGGAGCGGTGCCTGGAGATGACGCTGCCGGAAGGATTGCTGGACCTGGAGAAGCCGCTCTCGCGGGAAGAGAAGGAAGGCGAGCGGTAGAGAATCAGCGCGAAAGCGGAAAAGACGCGGAAAGATGCCCCATGAAGTTCGATATCCTGACCATCTTTCCGGACTTTTTCCGCGGGCCGATGGATTACGGCGTCGTGCGCCGGGCGCGCGAAGCCGGCCTGGTCGAGATCGCGATTCACGATTTGCGGGCTTTCGCGCACGACCGGCACCGTACCGTGGATGACCGGCCTTTCGGCGGCGGTGAAGGCATGGTGCTCAAGCCGGAGCCGCTGTTCGAGTGCGCGGAATCGCTGGGCATCGCGCCGCGAGCGGAGCGAGCGGCCGCGCGCGTGAGGGAATCGGTGGTGCTGCTCTCGGCGCAGGGGCGCATGTTCCATCAGTCCCTGGCGGCGGAGTTGGCCGGACTGGAGCGTGTGGTGCTCCTCTGCGGCAGGTATGAGGGCGTGGACGAGCGCGTGGCGGAGCATTTGGCCGACCGCGAGCTTTCGGTCGGCGACTACGTGCTAAGCGGCGGCGAGTTGGCGGCCGCCGTGGTGGTGGACGCAGTGACGCGTCTGCTGCCGGGCGCGTTGGGCAACGAGGCTTCCGCGCGCCAGGAAAGTTTCACCGCCGCCGAAGCCGTGGCTTCCGCGGGTCCGAGTTCGACCTGCGCGTCGGGCGGGTTGCTGGATTACCCGCACTACACGCGGCCGGCGGAGTACAAGGGATGGGCGGTGCCGGAGATCCTGATCTCCGGGCACCATGAAGAGATTCGCCGCTGGCGCCGCCGCAGGGCGCTGGAAAAAACCTGGCGCAACCGGCCGGAACTGCTGGAGTCGGTCGCCCTGAACCAAGAGGATCGCGATCTGCTGGCTGAGATCCGGTCCGGGAAATCATAGAAGCGCAGCCGCTAGCGGCTGTCTCGAACGGAAGGAACGACATGTCAAACCATCCCGTGCTCGACAAGTTCAACGCCAAGACGCAGCGCACCGACATCCCGTCTTTTGTCCCCGGCGACACCGTGCGCGTGCAGGTGCGGATCAAGGAAGGCGATAAGGAGCGCCTGCAGGCGTTTGAGGGCATCGTCATCGCGCGCAGCCGCGGCCCGCAGGCCAGCTTCACCGTGCGCAAGATCAGCTTTGGCCAGGGTGTAGAGCGCATCTTCCCGGTGAATTCCAAGGTCATCGATCGCATCGATGTCGTGCGCTCCGCCAAGGTCCGGCGCGCCAAGCTGTTCTACCTGCGCTCCCTCCGGGGCAAGTCCGCCCGCTTGCGCGAAGTCGAGTAACCGACGGGGCGCGGCCGATTGCGGCCGCGCCCTCCTCGCTTGAGGAAAACTCCTCATCTTTTCTCCTTGCACCCTCCTCCGTTCCGCGCCAAACTCCTGCGCAATGCACGTACGCAGGCCGTCGGCCGTTTCCAAGGAACTTTCTCCCGCCGCGCTCAAGCTGCGCATGCTGAAGAAACTACGCTGCACTCTCCGCTTCGAACGGCAGGCCTGGACCACCGGCGCGCAACGGGTAGCCGGCGTGGATGAAGCCGGACGCGGCGCGCTCTTTGGGCCGGTGTTGGCGGCCGCGGTCATTCTCGATCCCGGGCGTCCCATTCGGGGCCTGCGTGATTCCAAGCTCATATCCGCAGACCGCCGCGAGGAACTCGCAGAGGTCATCCGCCGGCGTGCCGTGGCTTTCGCCGTGGCGGCCGTGGACGCCGCCCGCATCGATGAGATCAACATCTATCAGGCTTCACGTCTCGCCATGCGCGACGCAGTTCTGCAGCTCTCCCCTGCGCCCGACTTTCTTCTGGTGGACGCCATGCGCCTCGATTGCGACTGTCCGCAGCGCTCCATCATCCACGGCGACGCCCGTTGCGCCTCCGTCGCCGCCGCTTCCATCCTCGCCAAGGTGGAGCGCGACCGCATCCTGCGCGAGCTGGACGCGCAGTTCCCTTTGTACGGGCTGGCTTCCAACAAGGGGTACAGCACGGCGCAGCACCTCGAGAGCCTGCGCCGCGTTGGGCCTTCTCCGCTGCACCGCCGCTCGTTCGCTCCCGTCTGGAACTGCGCTCAGGAGCCGCTGGCCTTCATGCTGGAGGATGAGGACGCTGCCCTGCTTGTTTCCTCCGGCAAAGCCGACTGCTGATTGCGGTTTTCCTGACACCTGAAAACCGACACCTGAAGCGGATGTTATGATTCCGCCGTGACCCGCAAGCGAGCGCGCGGCAAGTTCATCACCATCGAAGGGCTTGACGGCTGCGGCAAGAGCACGCAACTGGCGAAGCTCGCGGAGGTCTTGCGCGCGGACGGGCATGACGTGGTGGAGACACGCGAGCCCGGCGGAACGCCCATTGGTGAGCGCATCCGCGGCGTCTTGCTCGATTCCCACACTTCCGGGCTTTCTGGCTGGGCGGAGATGGCGCTGATGTTCGCGGCCCGCGCCCAGCACATCGCGGAGGTCATCCGCCCGGCGCTCGAAGCCGGCCGCTTCGTGCTTTGCGATCGCTTCACCGACTCCACCGAAGCCTACCAGGGCGGGGGCCGCCGCCTGGGTGCCGAACCCGTGCTTGCCTTGCATCGCATCCTTTGCGGCGACCTGCAGCCCGACCTCACCATCCTCATGGACTCCGACGTGGCCGCCAGCGTAGAGCGCGCCCGCCGCCGCAACCGGCGCGTGGCCGATGCCGCCGTCGCAACCGCTGCGCTGGACGAGAACCGATTCGAGCAGGAGAGCCGTGCCTTCTTCCAGCGCGTCCGCGACGCCTATCTCGCCATCGCCCGGCGAGAAACCGGCCGCGTCGTGGTCATGGATGCCCGCCGTCCCATCGAGACCGTCCACGCGGAGATCGTCCAGACGGTGCGCCAGCGTCTGCTGGCCGCCAAGTCGGCGTGAGTGCCATGGGCTTCCAGGACTTCTACGGAAACGCAGAAGCGGTACGGACGTTGCGCGAGATGCTGGCGCGCGGCCGCTTCCCGCACAGCATCATCCTGCACGGCCCCGCGGGCGCCGGCAAGTACACGCTCGCCCAGATGCTCGCCAAGGCCATGAACTGCGAGCGCGCTCCGCAGACCGGCGGCCTTCCTGATTTTTGCGGAGAATGCTCTGCCTGCCGGCGCATCGCCCAGGCCGACGACTTCGACACCTGTTTCGCCGAAGCGGTGGAGGCGCGTGAGGGGCTGCGGGAAGCCGACAAGCGCGATGCCCGTCTTTTCCTGCAAACGTTTCCCGACGTTACCATCGTCCCGCCCGATCCGCCCCAGATGATGATCAAGGTAGGCCAGGTGCGCCGCGTCACCGAGACCGTGTACTTCCGTCCCGCCGCCGGACGCGAGCGCGTTTATGTCTTCACGACCTCGGCTTTCATGCGTGAGGCTGCCAACGCGCTGCTCAAGGTCCTGGAGGAGCCGCCGGAATTCGCCACGCTCATCCTGTTGGCGGAAAATCCCGGCGAGCTCTTGCCTACGCTGCGCTCACGTTGCTTCTCCGTCCGACTGTCGCCGCTCCCGGTCGCCGAGATGGAAGCGTGGCTGGACGGCGCACAACCCAAGTGGACCGCCAAGCAGCGGGCGCTGGTGGCGCGGCTTTCCGAAGGGGCCGTCGGACGCGCCCGCTCCTTCGACCTTGCCGCCTACGTCGAGGCCCGCAACGACGCCTTGTCCCTGCTGGCCTCTGCGCTGGAGAGCCACGACCACAGTGCTCTTTTCAAGGTCACGGACTCCTATCGCGGCGGCGCTGACGGACGCGAAAAGACGGCGCGGCTGCTGCGCACGCTCTATTCCGTCCTGGAGGACATGCTTTTTCTGAAGTCGGGCACACCCGAACTGGTCCGCAACACCGATATCGCCGCGCGCCTGGAACGCCTGGCAGCCCCGGTGGACTTCGCCTGGCTGGCCGCGGCCGCCCAGGAACTCGACCAGGTGGAAGCGGGCATGCGGCGCAACCTTCTGCGCTCGCTTTCGCTCGACGCCTTCGCCACCGCCCTGGAGCGCGACTGAATTCTGCCGCCCGGGGACGGGCGATTGTCAGTTTCTGCCGGGCTGTGTTACGTTAACGGAAACTCCCGGGACCCGACTTTCCGCCACCATTCACGACTTTCAGCAAGACCCGACAGGGCGGTGTCGTGTTCCAGGGCCAGCCCTGGTGACCGGCTCCCGCTGGATCACCGGATTTGGAGCGTTCGATGAGCAAGGAACCCGTCGACCACACTGCGGCCCGCATTGCCGCCGAATCCGACTTCGCCAACCGCAAGCTCATCCGCCCGTCGCTGGCGCGCCGGGACATGCCCATCGTTCCCCGCCACGAGCGCGCCGCATCGGCGGCCCGGCCCAACCCCGGGCCCCGGAAGTCGCCGCCGGAGCAGACGCACGCCGAAAATTTCTATTACCAGAAGCAGATGCAGACGCGCACGCCCATCGTGGTGGTGTTGCGGGACGGCGAACGGATTCAGGGCGTCATCGAGTGGTATGACAAGCGCTGCATCAAGCTGCATCGCGGGAATGGCGAAGCCAACCTGCTCATCTACAAGCCCGCCATCAAGTACCTGTTCAAGCAGTCGGAGAACTCGGAGAACGACGACCAGGGGTAGGTCCGCCTCACAGGCGCGGCAGCATGATCCCGCTCTGTGCCTGGTATTTTCCCTTTTTGTCCTTGTAGCTCACTTCGCAGACCTCATCGGACTGGAAGAAGAGGATCTGGCACAGCCCTTCGTTGGCGTAGATTTTGGCGGGAAGCGGGGTGGTGTTGGAGATCTCCAGGGTGACGAATCCTTCCCACTCGGGCTCGAACGGGGTCACGTTCACGATAATGCCGCAGCGCGCATAAGTGCTCTTGCCCACGCACACCGTTAGGATGTCGCGCGGGATCTTGAAGTACTCCACCGAGCGCGCCAGGGCGAACGAGTTGGGCGGGATGATGGCGCAGTCGGCACGCACGGTCACGAACGAGCGTTCGTCGAAATTCTTCGGATCCACCACCGAGCACATCACGTTGGTGAAGATCTTGAACTCGTCCGCTACGCGGAGGTCGTATCCGTAGGAGGACAGTCCGTAGGAAACCACCCCGTCGCGCACCTGCTTCTCGGCGAAGGGATTGATCATGTCCTGCTCCAACGCCATCTTGCGGATCCAGCGGTCGCTCTTGATTGCCATTCGCTCTCCTGATTGCCCGGCCATCTTATGCGTGAAAACGGACGTTGACAATGGCCGCTATGTCCTTTACTATCCGCGCCTTAGGACGCACGCTGTAGAAAACGATCGAGCGTACCTGTGCGGGGCGCAGGGGGGCGGCTGGTGATTAAACTCGACATCATCAACGAAGTCGTGGCCAAGACGGGCATCACCAAGACCAAGGCAGAGCTGGCGGTGGAAACGGTCTTCGATGCCATGAAGAAGGCGCTGTCGAACAGCGACCGCATCGAGCTGCGCGGCTTCGGCGTGTTCAGCGTCCGTCCGCGCAAGACGGGGATCGGGCGTAACCCGCGGACCGGCGCCGAAGTCAGCATCCCGCCGGGCAAGGCGGTGCGCTTCAAGCCCGGCAAGGAGCTGCAGTCCATCGATTGAGGCCCGGCGGCTGCCGCTCCTCCACGGACTGCTCGCATGTCTGAGCCGCTTCCGCCCACAGCCTCGCTTCCGGAACTGCCTCGCTTCCCTCATGAGGTGATCTTCGTTCCGCCGCCGCGGCCGCGGCGCCGCATCTGGCTGCACCTGCTGCTTTTCCTCGCCACCACCTTCACCACTCTGATTGTGGGAGCGCGGCTGCAGCACAACTTCAACCGCAACCGGCCCGCGTACTCCGAAGAGGAAGACTTCTTCCCGGTCACCTGGGCGTTGAGCGAACCGTCGCGCCTGCTGATGGGCACGCCGTTCTCGGTCACTTTGCTCCTGATTTTGCTGGCGCACGAAATGGGCCACTTCGTCTTTTGCGTGCGCAACCGCGTGTATGCCACCCTTCCCTTCTTCATTCCCGCGCCCACCATCATCGGAACGTTTGGGGCCTTCATTCGCATCCGTTCGCCCATCCGCACGCGCACGGCGCTGTTCGACATCGGCATCGCCGGGCCTATCGCTGGTTTCTTGGTCGCGGTGCCGGCTCTGGCCCTTGGCATGATGCTCTCCCGCGACGCTCCCCAGGTGGTAAGCCAGTCGGAGCTGCAGTTTGGCTACCCGGCTATCTTCGACCTGCTATGGGCGGTGCTCCCGCTTTCGGACCTGCAAGGCGGCTCTTCCTTGTTGCGTGACATCTACTTTCACCCTATTGCCGTCGCCGCCTGGGTGGGCATGTTTGCCACGGCGCTGAACCTGATTCCCGGAGGCCAGCTGGATGGCGGGCACATTGTGTACGCGCTCTCGCCGCGGCTCCATCGCAACCTTTCGCGACTGGTGGCTGCACTGCTGATCCCGATGAGCTACTACTGGTGGACCGGGTGGCTGTTGTGGGCGCTTATCCTGCTCATTACCGGAACGCGTCATCCCCAGGTGCAGGAATTCCCCGAACTCTCTCCCGGGCGCAAGCGGCTCGCCCGCTTTGGCCTGCTCATCCTGTTGCTCACGTTCATCCCCGCGCCCTTCGCCGGGGGCTCCCTTCGCGAACTGCTGTTCGCTCCACCCGGCGGCTGAGCCGGGCATCGCCTTACAGCAACTGCAACGCGTCCACATCCACAATGACGTTCGTGCGCGGGATCTTCTGCGCGTCGGCGTAAGCGATGAGCGCTCGCAAGGTTTCATTCAGCCGCTTGCGGCTGGCGGACTTGAGTACGAAGTGATAGCGGTAGTCGCGCTTCAGACGCAGGATGGGCGCGGCTGCGGGGCCGAGCACGCGGAAGTCAGCCGGACGCGACTTCGCCGTGCTCTCGAACCATCTCCCCAGCAGACCGGCCCAGCGCAAGGCGCGCTCCAACTTGTCACTTCGTAGGAGGACGTTGGCGACGGCGGTGAACGGCGGGTAGCGCATCCAGCGACGAAACCGCAGTTCCTTTTCGAAGAAGCCTTCGTAGTCATGCCGGGCGGCAAACTGGATGGCATAGTGTTCGGGGAAATAGGTCTGGAGGACGACGCGGCCGGGCGTGGAGCCGCGGCCGGCGCGCCCCGCCACCTGGGTGAGCAGTTGGAAGGTGCGCTCGGCGGCGCGGAAATCGGGAAAGCCGAGAGCGAAGTCGGCGCCCACCACGCCGACCAGCGTGACCCCGTGGACGTCGTGTCCCTTGGCGATCATCTGCGTGCCCACCAGCAGGTCGAATTCGCCGGCATGGAACGCGGCCAGGATGCGCTCGAAGTCGTGGCGTCCGCGCACCGTGTCGCGATCCAGGCGCCCGATGCGCGCCGTGGGAAACGCCGCGTGCAGCCGCTCCTCCAGTTTCTCTGACCCCGAGCCCAGGAAATAAACGTAGTCGCTGCCGCATTGCGGGCAGACGCGGGGCACAGGCTGCTGATGTCCGCAGTAATGGCAGACCATGCGGTTCATGCGCTTGTGGAAGGTGAGGGCGATGGCGCAATTGCGACACTCGACCGTCTTTCCGCAGGCGCGGCACAGTACGGCGGCGGAATAGCCACGGCGGTTGAGCAGCACCATGGCCTGCTCGCCGCGCTCCAGGCGCTGGCGCACCTCGGCCAGCAGAGTGCGGGAAAACAGTTGGTCTTCACCGGTCTCCTTGAACTCGGCCCGCATGTCCACGACTTCGACCTCGGGCAGGGGGCGCTGCTCCACGCGCTGGCGCAGTTCGAGGCGCGAATATCTTCCCTGCTGCGCGTTGTAGAACGACTCCAGCGAAGGTGTGGCCGAGCCCATGACCACGGCGGCGTCCAGGAACTTGGCGCGCATCACGGCCACGTCGCGGGCGTGGTAGCGTGGCGCCTCCTCCTGTTTGTAAGAAGAATCCTGCTCTTCATCCACCACGATGAGGCGCAAGTCACGCAGGGGCGCGAATACCGCCGAGCGCGTCCCCACCACGATGCGCGCCTGCCCACCGCGGATGCGATGCCACTGCTCGGCGCGCTCGCGCAGCGTGAGCGCCGAGTGCAGCAACGCCACGTCGTCGCCGAACACCTGTGCCAGGTTGGCGGCTGCGGCCGGCGTCAGCCCGATCTCCGGCACCAGCAGCAGCGCGGAGCCGCCCGCGGACAGCACTGACTGCATCGCCGCGAGGTACACCGCGGTCTTCCCGGAGCCGGTGACGCCGTAGAGCAGCGTGACCGAGAACTTCCCTGCCCGCGAGGCAGCCTCGATCTTTTCCAGCGCTTCACGCTGCTCGCGGTTGAACTCCCAGTCGGCGCTGTGCGTGGCGGGCACACGCGTGAGCCGGAAATCTTCCGGCTCCTGCTGCAACTCGATGACGCCGCGGCGCACCAACGTCCCCAGCGTCGTTCTCGGTACCTCGAGGTCGCGTAACGCATCCACGGGCAGGCGGCCCCCGGCTGCGGCCAGCGTCTCCACCAGCGTCTTCTGGTTGGCATTGAGCTTTCCGCTCACCTCATGCAGCAGCGCGATGCGTCGCAGCCGTCGGGCATCGCGGGCTGCCGAGACGTCCTCGCGCACCAGCCACCTCTTGCGCAGCATTCCTTCGAGCAGTGCGCGTGTGGCGCCGGTGGCCGTGCGCAGCGAGGCTTCGCGGGCGGACTCATGCGCCGCCAGGTAATCGAGCACGCGGTACTCGGCCATCTGTTCGTCGGGAGTGCGACGCGAGCGCGCAGACGAGCCCCGCTGCGCTGATTCATGCAGAGCGGTCAAACCGGCCTCGGCGATGTTCCACACGACCTCGCGCCTGACCTCCGCTGCCAGCGGCAGCATGGTGCGAAACACTTCGCCCAGGGGCGCCAGGTAGTAGCTGGCGATCCAATCCGCCAGGCGCAGCAAGTCGGCATCGAGAACGGGCTCCGCATCGAGGACATCGAGCACCGTCTTGGCCTCAACCGACGGCGGCTGGTCGTGCAGTGATGTCACCACGCCCGCCAGGCGCTGGCTGCGGAACGGAACCAGGACGCGTCCCCCGACTACCGGCGGAGTCTGCCCGTCCGCCGCCAGGCGATACGTGAAGGTGGTATTGAGGGGCACGGGCAGCGCGACGTCGCAGAAGGAGGGCATCAGGGCTACCGACAGCTTAACTCAGCCGTGAAGATGGAAGTGATTTGGTGACCGCGCCCGAAAGGAGTCTTGCTTACGGCTATTGCGCATCCAATCCGGTGCGCCCTTTCGCCTTCAGGCCGAGGTACTGCATCACCATCTGCAGGTCCTTCCAGGCTTCCTTTTTCTGGCGAGGATCGCGGAGCAGGAATGCAGGGTGGTAGGTGACGGCGAGCGGGACACCACGGTAGTCGTGCCAGCGCCCGCGCAACGCGGCCATAGACTGGTTGACTTCGAGCAGGGTGCGGGCGGCGACCGCGCCCAGCGCGACAATGACACGGGGCGCGAGGGCTTCAATCTGGCGATTGAGGAACGGCGAGCAGGTGTCGCATTCATCGCGCTCCGGCGTGCGGTTGCCCGGCGGGCGGCACTTGACGACGTTAGCGATATAGACGTCTCCGCGCTTGAGGTCCATGGCTTCGATCATTTTGTTCAGGAGCTGCCCGGCGCGGCCGACGAACGGCTCACCCTGCTCGTCTTCATCGGCGCCCGGCCCCTCGCCGATGAACATGAGATCCGCGCGCGGATTCCCCACGCCAAAAACGATGTTCTTGCGTCCCTGGTGCAACCGGCAGCGCGTACAGTCTCCAATGTCGTCGCGGATCAGCCGCAGCAGCGCCGCAGGATCTTCCGCTCGGCGGATGGGAGCCAAGGCGCCGCTGCCGACGTCGAGCAACGCCAGTTGGGATGCGTCCGGCATCGGCGCCGCGGCGCTGGCGTGAGGCGACTCCGCCGGCGCGGTCGCTTCTTCTGTGGTCTGCTGCGTCGCGCCGTGCGCCTTCGCCTGATTCGCGGCACCCGGCGCCGGACGGCGATAGAGGTCGTAAATCCCGAGTTCCCGATAAAAGCCGAGGCGGGCGCGCAGGGCGCGGCGCAGTTCCGGGTCTGCCAGAGGGCGGCCGGACATGTCAGCGCCCGGCTTCGGCCGGAGCGCGGCGGCGCTGCTTCAGTCGGACGACGGCGTCGAGCACGCGGTGCGCTACCTCCCACTTGGAGGTCTCTGGCACGTCGACCTGATGGTCAGCGCCAAGGATGCTGACCGCGTTGCGTTCGGAATCGAACCCCACGCCCGGCCGGGAGACGTCGTTGACCACAATGACGTCCACCGCCTTCGATTCGAGCTTGCGACGCGCGTTCTCCAGCGCGTCACTAGTCTCGGCCGCAAAACCAACCAAGACCTGAGAAGTGCGGGAGCGGCCGAGTTCCGCAAGAATGTCGGCCGTGGGGGTCAGTTCGAGCGACAGGTCTCCGGAACGCTTGATCTTCTCCGCAGCCACCTGTTTGGGGCGGTAATCGCTGACGGCCGCGCACTTGATGACGATAGTGGATTCCGCAAAGCGCTCCAGGACAGCCGCGCGCATCTCCGCCGCCGTCTCGACGCGCACCACGTCGGCGCCGGAAGGCGGGTCCAGCGCCACCGGACCCGTCACCAGAATGACGCGCGCGCCACGGCGCAGCGCAGCTTCGGCCAGCGCGTATCCCATGCGTCCGCTGGAGCGATTGCTGAGGAAACGAACCGGATCGATGGGCTCGCGCGTGGGGCCCGCGGTGACCAGCACGGTCTCACCCGTCAGGTCAGGCACGGCGCCCAGCGCCTCGAGTACGGCCGTGACAATGGTCTCGTTGGCCGCCAGGCGTCCCGGACCGACCATGCCGCACGCGAGATAGCCGGAGTCGGGCTCCACCACGCGCACGCCGCGCTCGCGCAGCTTCTCCACGTTGGCGCGGGTGGCCGGATGCTCCCACATATTGACGTTCATGGCCGGGGCAACGACCACTGGCGCCGTTGTGGCGAGGAAGAGCGTGGTCAGGAAATCGTCGGCTTGCCCGTTGGCGAACTTGGCGAGGATGTCAGCCGTGGCCGGCGCCACCAGCAGCGCGTCCGCCGACTGTGCCACCGCAATATGCTCGACCGCGGAATCAATATTGGGCTCCTCAGTGCCCGCGCCGAACATGTCGGTGATGACCTTCTCGCCGGAAAGCGCGGCAAAGGTGAGCGGGCGCACGAACTCCTGCGCGGCGCGCGTCATCACCACTTGCACGCGCAGCCCGCGTTCCTGTAACAGGCGGACGACCTCCGCCGCCTTGTAGGCGGCGATGCCGCCGGAGACACCCAGCACTACCTTCATAGCTTTGATTGTAGCGCAGCCGAGAAAAAGCGCGCGCGCGACGGACTAGCTAGGACCAGCTGGCGGATCGAGGATTTCGCCCGCGGTCTCCGCCGGTGCCTTGGGCTCGCCGACCACGTAGGCCACCTTGCCCGCGGCAATCTCCTCCATAGCGACGCGGCAAGGCTTGCGGGTGGGGGTCTCGACCATGGGCCGGGCGCCGGAGAGTAATTGGCGCGCGCGGCGCGCGGCCACCAGAACGTAGCGGTAGTTGCTGTCGAATCCGTCCATGATTTGCCCTCAGTCGCTTCTCGTAGTGGTCAGCGCCGGTCCGATGCCGGCAAAGCAAACGTCGCCAGGACCCGCTTGAGCTGTTCGCCGGCGTGCGCCTGGCGGTAGCGCTCGGCCGTTTCCACGATCTCCTGTTCGTCCGTCCCCAGGGGCGTGCCCAGGCTGCGCAGGCGCTCCGCCAGGACGATGGCCTTCAAAGCATCGATGGACTGCTCCAGGCGATCGTTGATGAGAATATAGTCGTAACCGGGGTAATTCTCAATCTCCCGCGTGGCAGTTTCCAGGCGATTCCGGATCACTTCCTCGGAGCGCATGTTCTCCGCCTGGCTGCGGCGGCGCAGTCGCTGCTCCAGTTCTTCTCGCGACGGAGGCAGCACGAAAATGCTCACCGCCTCCGGGATCTTTTCCTTCATTTGGCGCGCGCCTTGCACGTCGATATCGAGCAGAAGGTCGTGGCCGCGCGCGTCGGCTTCGCGCTGGAAGCGCCGGTGTGTCCCGTAGTAGTGGCCAAAGACCTGGGCGTGCTCCAGGAATTCGTCACCCGACAGCATGCGCTCGAATTCCTCCCGCGTCACGAAGTAGTATTCGCGGCCGTTCTGCTCGCTGCCGCGCGGCGAGCGCGTGGTGTAGGAGATGGAGAATTCCAGGCCGGGAACGTTCTTGCGCAGCTCGGTGACCAGCGTGGACTTCCCCGAACCGGAAGGCGCCGAGATGATGAACACGCTCATTCGACGTTCTGCACCTGCTCGCGCAGTTTCTCGATCTCCGACTTCATCACCAGTCCGAGTTCCGTGATGCGCAGGCCTTCGCCGGAGACTCCCGAGGTCTTGGAAAGCAGGGTGTTGGCTTCGCGATTCATTTCCTGCAGCAGGAAGTCGAGCTTCTTGCCGGCCTCGCCGCCCTGCTCGAGCAGCGCCAGGAAGTGCTGGATATGGGTCTCCATGCGCACGATCTCTTCCTGGATGTCGCTGCGGGAGGCCAGCAGCGCGGCTTCCTGCAGGATACGCTCGCGGTCGGCGTGGCTGCCGATGAGTTCGCGCATCCGCGATTCGACCTTCTCGAAGCAGGCGCGGGAAACGGCGGTCCGTAGTGATTCCATCTCCGAGTTGGCCGCGCGCAAGCGCCCGACGCGTTCCCGCAACTCGCGCTCGATGCCGCCGCCTTCTTCCAGACGCATTTCGTCGAGCCGTCCGACGGCTTCTTCCAAGGCTCTTAGCGTCGCACCTTCCAGAGACCCATCCCCCGCGGCCTGGGCGGGCACCAGCGCTCCCGGCAGCCGCAGAATGGTGTTCAGGTCGGGTTCGCCGGAGAGACCGAACTCGCGCGCGGCGTCGCGGAACGCCCGGATGAATCCGCCCGCCAGCTCCCGGTTCACCGTCATTCCGCCCGCGCTGACGCGGTCGAGGGAGAGCACCAGCTCGATGTGACCGCGCGCCACGCGTTCTTTCAGGCGGCGACGCAGCGAAACCTCGAGCGAATCCAGGTCCGAAGGCAACCGCAGGTGCAGGTCGAGGAAGCGGTGGTTCACCGACTTCAGGGAGAGCGTGAATCCGCCCTGCTCACCGGCCTGTCCCCGGACCTGCGCAAAACCCGTCATGGAGCGGATGGGCATGGTCAGCAACGCCACAATGCGATTCGCTTGGTCATGATCTTGTCGTGACGCTCGGCGGGTCCGCGTCCACGAACTGCAGTTCGTAGAGGCGGCGATAGGTGCCGAGCCGATTCATCAGTTCCTCGTGCGTGCCGCTATCGGTGATGGTGCCGTTCTCCAGCACGACAATGCGATCCGCGCGGCGCACGGTGGAGAGGCGATGCGCAATCACGAACACGGTGCGGTCCGCCATGAGGTTATGTAGCGCCGATTGCACCAAAGACTCGCTCTCCGTGTCCAGTGCCGACGTCGCCTCGTCCAGGATGAGGATGGGAGCGTCCTTCAGCAACGCGCGGGCCACTGCCAGTCGCTGGCGCTCGCCGCCGGAAAGCCGCAGGCCACGTTCACCGATCACCGTGTCGTAACCCTCCGGCATGGCGGAAATAAAGTCGTGGGCGAGGGCGGCGCGCGCGGCCGCCTGCACGCGCTCCAGCGAAACGTGCGGCTGGCCGTACGCGATGTTGTTGCGTACCGTGTCGTTGAACAGGATGGTCTCCTGGGTCACGATCCCCACCTGCGCGCGCAGCGAGTGCAGCGTGACCTCGCGCACGTCGTGGCCGTCGATCAGCAGGCGGCCGGAAGTGACGTCGAAAAAGCGCGGGATCAGGTGCACCAGCGTGCTTTTTCCGGCGCCGCTCGAGCCCACGATGGCCACCACCTCTCCGGCGCGTACTTCCATGGACACGTCATTCAGCACGGCCCGCGCTTCCTCGCCGTTCGAGCCGTAGTTGAAGCCCACATGCTCGAAGCGAACGCTGTTCCGGAACGGCGGCAGAGGTCGCGCCTGTGGCTGCTCGCGAACCTCATCCTCGTCATCCAGGAAACGGAAGATCGTGGAAGAGGCGCCCAGCGCCTGCTGGAACTGGTTGTGGTACAGGGCGAACTTGCGTACCGGGTCGTACAGCTTGAAGACGGCGACCAGGAACGCCAGGAACGTGCCGGCGGTGAAGGCCTGGCTCTTGATCTGGTCTCGGCCGAGCAGCAGGAGCAGGGCGATGGCCACGGCCCCGATCAGGTCCATCAGCGGCGAACTGAGCGCAGCGGCGCGCACGGAACGCAGGTTGGCGCGGAACAGCCGCGAGGCCGCGCCCCGGAAGCGGCCGATCTCCCACGACTCCATGCCAAACGCCTTGACGATGCGGTTGCCGGTGATGGCTTCGTGGGAGAGGTTGTGGATTTCGGCCAGCTTGTCCTGGCCCGTACGCGTCGTACGGCGCACCCGCTTGCCGATGCGCGACGCCGAAACGATCACAAAAGGGATAAACAGCACCAGCACCCAGGCCAGCTTCCCGCCCAGCAACACCACCACGCCGGCGGTGAAGATGAGGATAAAGAGCTGTTGCAGGGATTCCGCCAGCACGGTGGACATGGCGATTTGCACCCGCTCCACGTCATTGACGATGGTCGAAAGCAGTGTGCCCGTGGAATGCCGCTGGAAGAATCCCGCGGAGCGCCGCACGATGGCGTTGTACAGCTCGTTGCGCAGGTCGGTGATCAATCCGAAGCCGGCGTAGTTCACCAGGTAGGTGCCGGCGTAGTCGGCGATTCCTTTGAGCAGCGTGGCTGCCACCAGGGAGAACGCCACGATAGTCCAGACGTTGTGGAAATGCTCCGGCACGAACTGCTGCAGGTGGATGACGCGGTCCGTGCCCGGGACGGTGAACAGCGCCACGTCCGCCGAGCGCGAGCCCGGGTTGAGCACGCGGTCGAAGATGGGGCCTACCAGCAACACGCGGAAGGCATCCAGCAGCCCGACTGCGGCCATCAGCAGCACCGACGCCAGCACGTGGAGCCCGTAAGGCGCGACGTAGCGCAGCAGGCGCATCAGCTGGCGCATAGAGCTCCGGAAAGGGACGTGTCCGGCATAAGCAAACTAGCTCATTCTATAGGGTTCCCAGTTTTCCGTTCCCAGTTTCCGGAGGCTAGCGCGGTAGGTCGCGGTGGGTAGCTCGCGTGCGATACCCGGCGGCGGCCAGACGCCGCCGAACGTCCTCAGCAATCATCACCGAGCGGTGCTGGCCGCCGGTGCACCCGAATCCGATAGTCAGGTAGCTCTTCCCTTCCCGCACGTAGTGCGGCAGCAGGTAGACCAGCAGGTCGGAGATGCGGGCGATGAACTCTTTCGTCTGCGGAAAGCTGCGCACGTAGCGGGCCACGCGCGGGTCCTTACCGGTGAGCGGACGCAGCTCGGGGATGAAGTGCGGATTGGGCAGGAAGCGCACGTCGAACACCAGGTCGGTATCCTGCGGCGTGCCGTTACGG
>DATIGQ010000131.1 GCA_035454605.1 Terriglobales bacterium | reverse complement strand
CTCCTCGGTAAGGAAAATCAGTTATGCGGAATGGAACGGTAGCAGCATCGTTATCAGGAGAGTCAGCGCCACGTAGCTGCTCCCGGATGGACAGGGGCCGGACAACTCGACTGAAACGGCTTGCTGCCGTGACCTTGGCTTCTCTCGCTGCCGCAGGTTTCTTCGTTGGCGGCTGCAGCAGCGAACCGAAACCAAGTACAAGCCCGGATGGGTTCCTCTACGCGACCAACTTTGCAAGCGATAGCATCACAGGATACTCAGTCAATAGCGTGACCGGCGCACTATCTCAACTCCCGCAATTCCCGCTGCCAACTGGGCCCGGTTCTGAGCCCAGTTCGGTCGTGGCAGCTCCCAGCGGGAACTTCCTCTACACCTGGACCAACGATGGGTGCAGGGCTTACCGAGTGAATCGGCAATCCGGCGTGCTTACCGAGATTAGTGGATCCCCATTTCAGACCCTGGGCGCACCCGTTGTGACGGATCCTGCGGGAAAGTTCCTGCTGACAATGCGAGCAGACCGTCCGAACGACGTCTCCGTATACGCGATTGACCCAGGAACCGGCGCCATTACCGCAGCAGGTCCGCCTGTAACCGTTGGGCGCTTCCCGCACATTCCAGCTTTCACTCCAGACTCGAGCTTCCTTTACGTGAGCAGCCCCGGCCGCATTCAGATTTTCAGTTTCGATGGCACCACCGGCCAAATGGCGGAAACGGCTGCTTCACCTTTCTTTCCGGCTGAGTCTCCAGGAGCGCTGGCTGTCATCGGAGACTTTCTACTTGTTGCGGCTTTTCCAGATGCTATAGCGGCGTATTCCATCAACTCATCAACTGGTGAACTCACATTGGCAAGCGGTTCCCCCGTCTCGATTAGTAGGTTACCCGTGGGGCCGATGACGGTCCATCCAAGCGGCAAGTTCCTCTATGTTGTTGACCTCCCACACTGCTGTTCGGACGATGACTTCCGGGACTCTGGGTTCTCCGTCCTGAGCGTTAATCCCGCTACCGGCGCCCTCGAGGTAGTGCCGGGTTCCCCGTTCAAGGTGGGCACCGAGCCTTCCTTCTTATCGGGTGTCGGCGTTGCCGGCTCCATAGATCCTGCTGGCAACTTTCTCTATGCAACCAATCATGGGAATGGCGTTCTTGGTTATCGCATCGAGGCAACAACCGGTTCGCTCACTCCGCTTGCTGGTTCACCGTTCCCGGCGGGCTTATTAACTCTACGGACTGCTATCCTTTCGCAGCAAGAAGTATCCCAATGACTAAGGAGCCTCGCCATGCCGAAACCCGACGGTCCTGAAGTCGCAACTACGCCGCCCCTCACCCGCCTCGAAGAGCCCTACTTGTCGCAGCTTGCTGCGGCCGCCTATCGCCGCCAGGCCGCCGAAGCCGAGGAGCGCGCCGCCGAACTCCAGCTCCTCATCGCCCGCAAGAATCGCGAGGAGGCTGCCGCGCGCTGCCAGGAGATGGTCGCCCGCCTGCGCCAAGACCTCGGCCTCGACCTCAGCCTGCACCGCATCCACCTCGACTCCGGTGAACTCCTCCCCGCGCAGGCAGCTTGAGCGAAGAGCTAGCGCGGACAACACGTGCCGTAGGGAATAGGGCTGCCGTGCGGACAGGTGCGCGGGTGACCCAGAAAGCTGCAGATCTTGTCCGTGGCTTGCGGCGAGAGGATGTGCTCGAACTTGCAGGCCTGCTGCTCGATCTGCGCCTCGTCGTCCAGGTGCAAGGTCTCGGTGAACAAACGCTCGGCGAGGCGGTGGCGGCGGATGATATCTTCCGCACGCCGCCGGCCGCGCTCGGTGAACTGAATCACGGCGCTGCCGTGCTCCGGGACGGATTCGGCGGGATGAATCGCTTCGTGGCAGCGGTCCAAGGAGGGCCGGTGCGTGTGGGGTTCGGAGGGATGCGCGCGCTCGGCCAGCAATCCTGATTGCGCCATGCGTTCGACAGCGAGGCCGATGGGCATGGGACCGGAGAGTTGCATGCGGCCCAGCTCTGCGCGGTCCCCGTTCTCCTCCAAGATCCACATCTCCTCCAGGATCTCGTCGAACAGCTCTTCATCGGGCATGGAGTAGATCTCGTGGGTGGTGACGCGGCCGTGGTGCAGCTCCAGCCGCCGGTCGGCCATGCGCGCCACTACCGGGTCGTGAGTGACCATGACCAGGGTCCGGCCCTGGCGGTGCAGGTCGCGCAGCAGGCCCATAACGATTTCTTCGTTCACGGCGTCCAGATTCCCGGTGGGTTCGTCGGCCAGGATCACCTTGGGATCGTTGATGAGGGCGCGGGCGATGCACACGCGCTGCTGCTCGCCGCCGGAAAGCTGGGCGGGTAGATGGCGTGCACGTTCCGCCAGACCGACACGCTCCAGCGCCTCCAGAGCTTCCTGCTCATCGGTCATGCTGTGGAAGTACTGCGCCAGCATGACGTTCTCCAGCGCGGTGAGATAGGGAATCAGGTGGTACTGCTGGAAGACAAAGCCGATGGTCTCCGCCCGAAAACGGTCCAGCGCGGGACCGGAAAGATCGGCAACACTCTGGCCCTCCACCTCGACTGTGCCGCTGTCGGGGCGGTCGAGGCAGCCGATCAGGTTCACCAGGGTGGATTTCCCCGAGCCGGAAGGGCCCATGACCGCCAGCCACTCGCCCGAACCCACCGAAAACGTGACGTCGTCGAGAGCACGAACTTCGCCGGCGTTGGAGTCGCTGCGCGCGGGATAGGCGCGGCTGACATGCTTGAGCTCGATTCCCATCACTCGCCTTTCAGCATCACGGCAGGTTGCACGCGGCGCAGCAGAAATAAGGGCAGAACCACCGCCCAGAGCGCCATAGCCAGCGAGCCGGCGACAATGACCGGCAGAACGCCAAGGCGCGGCTCTACGGCGGCGTGGAAGCTGGCGCGTCCGATCCAGGCGGCCAAGCCGACACCAATCGCGTAGCCGGCCAGGGCGCCCAACAGGCCCAACAGCAGGGACTCGGCGGCGAAAATCGCGTTCACCATGGCTTGCGACGCGCCCAGCGCTTTCATCAGCGCGAAGTCCTTGCGGCGGTCGAACACGGACGCGGTCAGTGTAGCGAGCACGCACAGCGCTGCGGTGAGAATAATCAGCGCCACGCAGGCGAGCAGGGCGGCCTGGGTCTTACCCAGAACCTGCGCTTCCGCCTGCACGATGCGGCGGATGGGGCGCACGTCTGCGTCCGGGAGCGCCACCTCCAGACGAGCCGCAGCGTCGGAGACCTGCTGGGCGGATCCCAGCGCCGCCACCTCGACCACCGAAGGCGCAACGCCGGTCCAGGCGGTGAATTCCGCCAGTGAAACGTACACCCGACTGTCTTCCGCCGACCCGGTGCGCAGGGTGCCGGCCGGCTGCAAACGCAGGACCCGACCCTCGAAAGAAAGCTCGAGATTGCCGCTCGTGCCCAGGACTTCGGACGCGCGAGCTCCGAGCAGAGCCTGGTCCGCGGACGAGGGCCAGGCGGTCACCTGCCACCACGTATTCATCCGGCGCGCGCGCTCGAGATCGGTTCCGGCCACAACGATCGGAATTCCCTCCGAGGTTTTGGCGACCGCGTAGGCAAAAGGGACCACCAGGCCGTCTGCACCGAGAATAGTTTCCGCTCGTTGCAACGCGTCCGCCGGAAGGGCTGCACCGGCGCGCGGTGCGATCACGATGTTGGCCCCGTAGTTGCGGAATTCACGCCGCAGCTTGGCGTCCGCATCGGAGTAGAGATTGAGCATGGCGGTGGAAGACGCGGCAGCGACGGTAAAGGCAGCCAGGGCGGTCAAAGCGCGTTCGCGGCGTACCCAGGCGGCCCGCAGCAGCAGGCGCAGCAGCATGCGCCAGCGCGTCACAGGCCACCTCGCAGGACCACGGCGGGATGGAAACGCAACGCCCGGCGGATGGCGGCGGCGCTGCCGGCGAGCGTCACCAGTACGGCCAGCAGGAGCACGGCGGGGAAGAGCATAGGTTGCACCGCGATCTGCGACCCGAACACTGCCATGCCGATCTGCCGGGCCAGCAAAACGCCAATCAGGAAACCCGCGGTCCCTCCAAGAAGAGCTAGCAGGCAGGCCTCCGCGACGAAGATCAAGGCGACCGCGGCGCTTCTTGCACCCAGCGCCTTCATCAGTCCAACTTCGCGGCGGCGCTCCAGAAGGGCCGTTGCCATGGCGGCGGAAACGGCAAGGGCGGAGGCCAGAAGAGCGGCAAGCGCAACCAGCAGCATCAGACTTCGGATGCGCTCGAGAACCTTGCCTTCATTCTGTGCCACCTGCCGAATAGGCTCGGCATCGGACTGCGCGATCACTTCCCGAAGCTGGTAGGCGATGGAGAGGGCATAAGGCGTGCAATACCAGCGGTCGCGATCGGCGGGCGTCATGGTGGCGGGATCGCGGCGGGCAAACATGTCCTCCGGACTGGTCAGCGCGCTCACGAAGACCCGCCGCACGACCCCGGGACGGCCGGCAATCTCCTGCGCGAAGGACAGCGGAGCAACTACGCTCTCCTCCTGCTGGTCGCCAGTGGAGAGGATTCCGGTCACACGGACATCGCGCCCGTCGAGGCGAACGGTCGAGCCGGCACCAACGCCGAGCGTGGCAGCCAGGCGCTCACCGATCAGCACGTCCTGCGAATCATCTCCCGGCCAGGCACCACGCACCTTCCACCAGGGATGCGTAGTGCGCACCCCGGTGGTGAACGGGTCTTTGCCAAAGCTCAGAGTCTTTGCAAAATACGTTCCCAGCAGCTCGACTTCCCGCGCGCCGTGGACGGTTTCCACACGGACCGCGACAGGCAGAAAGGGAGCGAACCCGAGGACGTTGTTGCGCCAGAAAATGCCCTTGATCTTTGGAAGCTCCGCTTCGTTCAGGTAGGCGCCTTCGCTGGCGGGCTTGAGGTTGACGCCACCAATGTCCACGTCCAGCGTGTCCTCGTGGGGGTAGACGATGAGGTTGGCGCCGTACTGGCGCAGTTCGCGGTTGATCTTGTCGCCCACCGCGGTGGCGACGCCGATCATGGCGGTGATCACGGCAATGCCCAGAGTCACGGAGACGCCTGCCAACAGCTTCCGTCTGCGCTGCCGGCGGAACGATTCGTACAGGAGGCGGGCGAACATGGCTAGTGGTGGAAGTGGCTCGCTCCGGAGGACAGATCGGCCCGGGAGATGATGACATCCGTTTCGGTAACGCTGGCTTGCAAGGGAATCGGGTTGCAGCCGCCGGGCATGCCCATCGATTGAGGATCGATAGGAGCGGCGCAGTTCTTGCACTCGATGCCTTGCGGTCCGCGAGTGAATCCTACCGGACCGCAAATCTCGCAGGCATCCAACACCGTGGCAATCTTTCCGTCCGGCTTCTGATACAGCAGGAAGCGGACGGTGACGCCGTCGATTTCCGCGGAATAGCGGTGCAGGTCGCCGTCGTAAACCTCGGCCAGCGGAACGCGCAGCTCGCCATTCACGAATTCCATGGGTTTTGCCGGAGAAAGGGAAGTGGTGCTGCGCGCGTAAATGAATTGCGCCGTCACCAGCATGATAAAGACAAAGGCGCTGGCATAGACCGAACTCATCCACAAGCGTTCCCGGCGAGCGCTCCAGGCCGCCTTGCGCTGGGCGGCACGGGACTCGGCCGGCGCGGCTTCGGGAGCCCGACGCCGGGCTTCGAACAGCACCATCATCGCCGCCAGAGCCAGGATGGTGACGAAGAAGAACAGGTCGTTGCGCACAATGGGCCCGATCAGCGCCATGGACTCCCGCGTAGCGGGGATCACGCCGCTCTCAGAAAGCTCGTGCAGGCCGGAAACGAACAACTGCGCGGCAACGAATCCCAGGATGACGGTAGTGACGCGGAAGAATTTCGGCAGGTTGATGCGCACGCTGCCCTTGACGAACATCACGCCAAAAACCACGGCCAGTGCGACTCCCGCCAGAGTGCCCAGCAGGTTGCTGAGTTCGTCGGTATTGAGGTACATGGCACCCAGGATGAGCACGGTTTCCACGCCCTCCCGCAGCACCATGAGAAACACGAACAAAAATAGGCCGACCTGGGAACCGCGCCCGGCGAACGCGCCGACCTTGGCCTCGATGTCCTTGCGCAGGCCGCGGGCAGCGCGGGCCATGAACACGACCACCGTGATGACAAAGAATCCCGCGGCCAGCATGACCCAGCCTTCAAAGGCCTCCTGGCTGAGGCGAAGCCGGGATATCAGCACGGCGCCGACCACGCTGCCCAGGAGGGCCGCACCCAGGGCGGCGTACACAATGCGGCGCAAGTCCAGGCGGCCTACCTTGGCCAGATAGGCGAGGATGATGCCGACGATGAGCGCGGCTTCCACACCCTCGCGCAAGGTGACGATGAAGGATTGGAGCATGCGCCGGCTAGTCTATGTTGAAAATGAATTTCAATTTCAATTGCCATGATACCCGGCCGGGACCGAGACCGTCAATCGCCGGCGTCACAGGACCCTGTGTCAAAGCGAGCGGAGAAAACGCTTGGCCTGCGCCAAGTGCGGAAAACACTTTTCCTCCGCCTGGAAGGCCGGCGGATGGACACAGCGACGGCTGCCACGCAGCCGCACGGGATGGCGAAGGTGCAGCATTTCATGGAATAGCAGGTACTCGACGGCGTAGCGGGGAACGCCTGGCGAGTCGAAGACGCGGCTGACGACGATGGTATTGTGGGCCGGGTCGTAGTGGCCCAGGCTGTTGCGGGCTTGGCCCTGGCTCCAGGTGAGGCGCGGCTGGGCCAGCAAGCCGTGAAAGAAACGCCGGTTCAGATCCGCGAAGACGGCCTCGAGGTCGTAATGGCGTCCTCGGGCGCCGGCGATCCGTTTGCGGCCGCGGGCCTGCCGGGTGCGGTGCACTTGCTCGCTTACGTCCCGCCGGCCGACGTACCTGCGGTAACAGGAGGCATGCGCAGGATCCACCGGGCAGCGGTAAAGCTTGGCCAGCAAGATGTGGGCGATGGCCTGCAGCACGCGCCGGGGCGCCGATCCCAGCAGGTCGGAGATGCGCACGCGCACGCATTCTCCGCGCAAGCGGATGGTGTTATTGAGGCCGGAAAAAGGGAAGAACTCGACGTGAAAATCAGGCATCGGGAACCGGGGACAAAGCTCGTCGAATGCCTGCTCGAAAATCTCCGATAGATCCCGTCTCACGCAACTTCAGACTAGCATGCTTTCGCAGCCAGAGAGCTTCACTCTTTCTTTCTCTTCTTGGCTTCGCGCACCGCTTCTTCTTGCTGCTCCAGGGTGAGCAGGGAAGTCTCCAGGTTGGAATTCACGCTCTCGATCACATCCTCCAGAGCGTATTCGTACTCCCTGGCCTCTTTCGCCAACACGGCGTCGTTCTTGGCCGCTTCCTTCATCGCCAGCAATCCATCCTTGAACTGGTTGGTGGCCTGGATGATTTCCCGCAGCGGTTTGCGAACGTCGGCTTTGCGGGAATAGGACTCCACATTGGATTCCAGTTCGGCCACGAGGGCGCCGAAATCGCGCAGGCGTTCACCAACCTCACGGGCACGCTCCGGCGACTCTGCGGCTGCCCTGGCCGCGTGTAAAGCCTGCCAGCGCTCGCGAGTGAACTGCAGCATGAGGCGCAGGCGCTTGGGCGGGTCCTGTGCCAGCTCGCGCAGTTGGTCGACTTCGGGCTCAGTGAGTGGGTCGCGCCGCCTTTGAGCGTCCATCTGGGCCAGAAAACAAATCAGCAGCAAAGGGAGTGCCTTTTTGAAGGCGGTCATGACTTGTCTTTCTTTTTGGGAGCGAACATGGCGGTCAGCAGATCGGTGCGTATCTTTTCCAGCTTTATGACGGCTTCTTCGGTGCGCTTGCGTTCGTCAAAAGGCAGACTGCGGCTGATATCCGACAGGCGGCGGGAGGCGCGGCGCAAGGCAATCTCGGTCCGCTTCATGTGTGAGCGCGACTCGACCGCCGCAGCGCTGGCTTCCTCCGCAGCGGCCACCGCGTCATCCACTGCGGCCTGCCCTTCCTCGGTCTTGCCTTCCGTGAAGCGCGAGTCTGCGGCTTCGATCTGACGCTGCGCTACGTCAATGAAGAGATCGGCGCGGCGCCCGCCCTCGGCGGCGGCCGCCCGGCGCTTGAGTTCTTCCAGCGAGACGTCATCCGCAGCGCAGACGACGGCAACAGCAGATGCAAGCACTGCGAGATGGAACAGTCGCCCCATGGCTCTTACTTCTGCGGTTCTAGCGCCTTCAGGCGGTGACGCGCCTTCCATTCCTCATCAGGATAACTCCCGGCAGCCATCGCTAGAAAGCGCCGGTAGTACTCCGCGGCCTGCTTGTAGTCGCGCAGGCTGTCGAGTGCCGTGGCCCGCAGGAATACCGTGGCGGCAGTGTCCGGCAGGTATCGGACGCGCGCATCCAGGACCTTCAGCACCAGCGGATAGTTCTTGTTAAGGTTGGCCGTGACGGCCAAGTCTCCGTAAGCCTCGGCCAAGTCCGGCTTCAGAGTCAAGGCCCGGACCAATTCGGCCTCAGCTTCGCCATATTTCTGCTCATGCCGAAGGATGATTCCTAGCGCATGGCGAAGGGTTGCATCGTTGGGCTGCTTTTGCACCAGCGCGCGATACAGACCCTCGGCATCCGAGTACTTGCCTGCGGTGACATACAGGTCTGCCAGTTCACGCTGCATGGCCGGATCATCCGGTGCCGCCTGCAGCATTTGCTGCAGTTCGGACGCAGCTTCGTCCGCTCGCCCTTGAGCTACCAGCACGCGGCTCAACTGCAAACGTGCGTTCATGTTGCCGGGATCGAGCTTCAGATAATCGCGCAGGGCCTGCTCGGCTTCCGGCAGCCTCCGGGCACGGCTGTACATATTGACCAAACCCGCCAGAGCTTCACTGGATTTGCCATCCAATTCCAACGCCTTGCGGAACTCCTTTTCCGCGGCGTCCAGCTCACCTTGTCGCTCCAAGAGGGTGGCCGCAGCAACGAGCGGTCCCGGGTCTTGTGGTCGCAAGCTGTGGGCCTCGCGAAAGGCGGCCACGGCTTCAGCAGGCTGGTCCTTCTCCAGCGCGCGGCCCAGCGTAACCCAGGCGTCGGCCAGGGTCTCGTCGGTCCGGTCCGAAGGCTTGAGCTGGGTGGCAGCGCGCAGGAACGTGGCTGCCTCCGCATTTCCCGCGGCGGCCAGCAACACACCCAGATTCAGGTTGGACTCAAAAAGCTCGGGCTGTGCCTGGACTGCCTTGCGGTAAGCGTCGACCGCCTCTTTCGGGCGATGGGTAGCGCTGTATACCAAACCGAGGTCGAACCACGGCCGAAAGTCCTGGGGATTGGCCGCGGCCTCCTCCAGCAACAGGCGCTCGGCAGTGGTGAAATCCTGCTTATCGATGGCCGCTTCGGCCTGCAGGATGCGCTCGGAAACGTCCGCGACCTTTATCCGCTTGCGGACAGTCTTCTGGCTGGTGGATTTTTTCTGCGGTTCCGGGCGGGCGAAAGCGGCGCTGCAGAAGAGAATCAGCGTCAGCAAAGCCACGATGGTTCTATCGCCGCGCATGGTCAGGCCCGTCTCCGCCCATTTCCTAGGATGCGTTCCAGCCACCGTCCGGTGTGGGATTGCGGGTTTTTCACCAGGCTCTCGGGCGGGCCGACCGCCACGATCTCGCCGCCGCGCTCCCCGCCCTCCGGGCCCAGGTCGATTACCCAGTCGGCGGTCTTGATGACGTCGAGATTGTGCTCGATCACCAGTACCGTGCCGCCCGCCTCGATGAGGCGCCGGAAAGCCGCCAACAGCTTGCTGATATCGTCAAAGTGAAGGCCGGTCGTGGGCTCGTCAAACATGTACAAGACGTGAGGCGGCTGCTTCTCTTCCTTGTGGCGAGAGGCCCGACCGAGTTCGGCCGCGGCAGCACGGCCGGAGGAACCCAATCGCGCCGCCAGCTTCAAGCGCTGTGCTTCGCCCCCGGACAGGGTGGTGGCGGACTGGCCCAGGCGAAGATAGCTCAAACCCACCTCATCCAGGACGCGCAGGCGGTCCACAATCTTGGGCACCACGGAGAAAAACTGCATGGCTTCGCGCACCGTGAGGTTAAGGACCTCGTGGATGTTCTTGCCCCGATAGCGGATGCCCAGGATATCGGGCTTGTAGCGCGCTCCCTTGCATTCCTCGCATAGCAGCTCGACGTCCGCCAGGAACTGCATCTCGACGGTGACCGTGCCGTCGCCCTGGCAGGCCTCGCAACGACCGCCGGGAATATTGAACGAAAAGTGTCCCGCACCCAAGCCGCGCTTCTTTGCTTCCGGCAGGGAAGCGAAGAGTTCCCGGATCGAATCGAAAGCCTTGAGATAAGTCACGGGGTTCGACCGCGGCGTGCGCCCGATGGGCGATTGATCGACCAGCACGGCTTCCTGGATGTGCTGGGCACCCTCCAGGCGGTCCAGCAATCCCTGGGGCGAAAGGTTCGCGTTCGGCGTACCCTTGGCAGCGGCCAAAGCCTGATAGAGAACGTCGTGTACCAAGGTGGACTTGCCCGAGCCCGAGACGCCGGTAACGGCCACCATCATGCCCAGCGGAATCACGACATCCAGGTTCTTCAGATTGTTGGCACGCGCGCCAAAGAGCTTGATTTGGCGTGGCCCAGGCTTGCGACGTTGCGCCGGACTGGGAATGTGCAGTTCTCCCGCCAGGTACTTTCCGGTCAGCGAAGTGTTGCAGGCGACGATCTGGTCATAGGAGCCGGTGGCCACCACCCGCCCGCCGTTCTCGCCGGGTCCAGGACCGAGGTCGAGGATGCGGTCGGCATTGCGCATGACCTCGGCGTCGTGCTCGACGACCAGGATGGTGTTTCCCTGATCGCGCAGATCGTGAAGGATGCCGACCAACCTTGAAGTGTCGCGGCTGTGCAGGCCTATCGAAGGCTCATCCAGCACGTAGAGCGAACCCACGAGCCGCGAACCCAACGACGTAGCCAACTGGATGCGCTGCGCCTCACCGCCGGAAAGGGTGGAGGAGAGGCGATCGAGCGTGAGGTACTCCAGGCCGACTTCATTCAGGAACTTCAGCCGTTCCCGCACTTCCTCGAGCACGCGCTCGGCAACCGCGGCCTCTTCGGCGCGAAGCTGCAGTGCGCTGAAGAAGCGGGCCGCCTCGGCCACCGTCATGCGACACACATCGCAGATGTTCTTGTCGGCAACGCGCACCTGGCGGGCCTCCACCCGCAGTCGGGTCCCGTGACAGGCCGGGCAAACGGCGTAGCCGCGGTAGCGGCTCAGGAACACGCGGACGTGCAGCTTGTACTTCTTGCGTTCCAGATAGGCGAAGAACCCACGTACACCGGGGAACCTGGCTTCGCCATCGAGCACCAGTTGCTGGTCGTCGCGGTGCAATTCCGCCCAGGGGACGTCGAGAGGCAGATTGCGGGCGCGCGCGAAGCGCTTCATCTCATTGAAGAAGACGCGGTACTTGGGCTTGGTCCAGGGATCGATGGCGCCTTCGCCGAGGCTCTTGGACTTGTCCGGGATCACCAGGTCGAGGTCGAAGTCGATGGTGTTGCCGAAGCCCTGGCAGCGCGGGCAGGCGCCGTACGGACTATTGAAAGAGAAAAGGCGCGGCTCGGGCTCCTCGTAGCGCAGGTGGCAGCGCTTGCACTCGAACCGCTGCGCGAAGCGCAGACGCTCCGGCGGGCGGCCGTCGCTGGAGACGGCCTCGAACACCACCTCTCCGGATTCCCGGTAGCCGGTCTCGATCGCGTCCACGGTGCGGGCACGTGCGTCTGGAGATACCGCTAGGCGATCCACCAGAACGAAGACCGGGGCAGAGAAATCCACATCCAGCAACGATTCCGGGGTCGAGAACTCGAACACCTGGCCGTTCTGGTACAAGCGGTTGAATCCGCGCTGGCGCAGCTCAAACAGGCGGGTCTTGAGAAGGTCGGCGGCGGCGGTGCTGTCAACTGCCTGCTTCCTTTTCGCACGCTTCTTTGGTTGTGCGCCGGGCTCGGCCGAGGCAGGGTGTGCTGCCCGAGGGTGAAGCGGGAAAAGCACCTGCAGGCGGGTACCCTCGCCCAGGGCTAGAACCGCGTCGGCGACTTCATCCACGGTGTCGCGTCGTACTTCGGAGCCACATTCGACGCAGTACGTGCGGCCAATGCGCGCGAAGAGCAAACGCAGATAGTCGTAGATCTCGGTGGCCGTGGCCACGGTGGAACGCGGGTTGCGCGTGGTGTTTTTCTGTCGGATGGCAATGGCCGGGGCGATGCCGTCGATCAGGTCGGCGTCCGGCTTCTCGATACGTTCCAGGAACTGGCGGGCATAGGCGGAAAGCGACTCGACATAGCGCCGCTGGCCTTCGGCGTAAATGGTGTCGAAGGCGAGCGACGACTTACCCGACCCACTCACCCCAGTCACCACGGTCAGGGTATTGTGGGGGATCTCGAAATCGATGTTCTTGAGGTTGTGGACGCGGGCTCCGCGCACCACGATGCTTTCCGCTGCCATGAGTACACTGCCGCAGCCACAGGCGCTCACCGCTTGGGATGCGGAACCTTTGATTATAGCCCCGCTCTCAAAAAGCGGGCTGCCCCCCAAGAATCCGAATTTGAGCGCAAGAAGCGGATAGCGTCCGCGACGGCCTGCGGCTAAAGTCACAGCATGATGAACAGTACAATGATTGCTGAAGGTACCTCAGCCTTGGCTGCTCGCGATCCGGAACTCAACCTGTGGGAGGCCGTGCTGGCGCGCGATCCCAGCCGGGATGGCGAGTTCTACTTTGCCGTGAAGACCACCGGCGTGTATTGCCGGCCGTCGTGCGCTTCGCGCCGTCCGCGCCGGGAGAACGTCGTGTTTTTCCGCAGACCAGACGAGGCCGAAGGCGCCGGGTTCCGGGCCTGCCTGCGTTGCCGTCCGCGCTCGACCGGGAACCCTCGCCAGGCCCGGGTGCAGGAGGTCTGCCGCTACATCGAGAGCCATTTGGACGAGCCGGTAACCCTGCGCACTCTGGGTTCGGTCTTCCAGCAGAGCCCGTTCCACCTGCAGCGAAGCTTCAAGAGTGCGTTGGGCATCTCGCCGCGCGAGTATGCCGATTCCTGCCGCATGGAGCGGTTCAAGCGCCAACTCCAGGCCGGCCGGTCCGTCACCCATGCCATGTATGACGCGGGATACGGCTCCACCAGCCGGCTCTACGAGCGAACGGCATCTCAGCTTGGAATGACGCCCGATGCCTACCGGCGCGGCGCCATCGGTACGCCTATCCACTTCACCTGCGCCGACTCGCCCTTGGGGCGGATGCTGGTGGCGGCAACGCCCAAGGGTATTTGCGCGGTGCGCTTCGGCCACTCGGATGCTGAACTGGAACAAGGACTGCGTCGCGAGTATCCGTTTGCGGTGCGCAAGCGTGATGACGGCGCTCTGGCCGGTTACTGCAAGACACTGGTCGATTACCTGCGCGGCGAAAAACGCGACGCCACGCTGCCCTTGGACATCCAGGCCACCGCCTTCCAGCGGCGCGTTTGGCGTTATCTGCAGGCCATTCCACGGGGAACCACCCGTTCCTACGGTCAGGTGGCGCGCGCCCTGGGTCAGCCTTCCGCCGCCCGGGCGGTAGCCCGAGCCTGTGCCACAAATCCGGTGGCCGTGGTCATCCCCTGTCACCGCGTGACACGCGGCGACGGTGACCTGGGCGGATATCGCTGGGGCGTTCGCCGGAAGAAGACCTTGCTGGGTATGGAGAGCTCGGGACTGCCGACGTCCAGGCGACGAGCTGCGGAGCGCAATTAGGCGGGATCGTTGCGGTCGTTACGATAGCGAAATGCCACGCCCACCAGCGCCAGCAGGATTCCGACCGGCGGGATGGCCAGCACGATGATTCCGCGGCGTAACGCGATCTGGCCGCGACGATCGGCAGCCTGGGCGCCGGTCGCGCACATGGAGCATTGACTCCAGGCCGTGGAAGCGGCCAGCAGGACCAGCGTAAGAAGGGCGCAGCGCAGCTTCACTTTGCTCCCAGTTGCAGGATGCGGAACGCATCCGCGAAGAACACGCACATCAGCGACAGGCAGATCACCAGCGCCGCCATCAGCGTGACTTTCATGCGCGCGATCTCGAACTTCAAGTGCATGAAGTAGGCGATGATCAGTGCCGCTTTGACCACCGAAAGCATCAGCAACACCAGCAACATGTGCAGCGGGTCGAAGACCTGCTCGTAGGCCAGAAAGATCTCGATCGCAGTAAGAACCAGCAGGGCGCCCCACACCCAGAAGTACTGTGCTTTTCCGTGATCCTGCGTTGCGGTTGCCTCGTGTGCCATGAATCCGGTTCCTCCGCCTCACACCCTGGTGGACATCAAGTACACCAGCGGGAAGATGAACATCCAGACAAGGTCTACAAAGTGCCAGTACAGGCCGCTGACTTCGACATCGTGGGCGTCATAGTCCTTGGGTTTGAAGAAGACGACCATGCCAGCGATGACGGCGCAGGCCAGCAGCACGTGGGCGCCGTTGTGGAAGACGCTGCTGGAGGGCGTCGCCAGCCAGGTGACCAGCCACAGTCCCACCAGCACCGGGATGAACTTGCGGCCCAGGGCGATGACACCCAGGTAAATCACGCCGATGGTGACGTGCAGCATGTGCATGCCGGTGAGCGCGAAGAACGTTCCGCCGAATTGGGGGACGTCCGCCGCCCACGGGTTGCTGAACGGCCGCATGCCTTCCTTGATCAACCCGTTCCACTCGAAGGCGTGCAGCACGACGAAGGCCGAGCCGAACAACATGGTGGCCAACAGCCAATAGAAGCGCCACGTGCGGTCCCCGCGCTGGCCCGCCAGGACGGCCAGAACCATGGTGAGCGAACTGGAGAGCAGGCAAGCGGTCATGATGCTGGCGTTGGCGATGCTGTGAGCGCCGAACGGCGTAGGCCAGTTGGGGGTGGCGATGCGCCCGTAGCTGTAGGCGAACAGCAGCGCCCCGAACGTGAGCGAGTCGGAGAGCAGGAACAGCCACATGCCTACTTTTTTCGAATAGGCCCCGAACAGCGGCGGTTCATAAGCGTCGCTTATCGGGTGATGCACAGCAGCTTCAGCCATCGTGTGGTTCCTCGTGTCGTTCTATTGCGCCAAAAACAACAGAGCCAGGATGTACAGCCACAACAGATCCATGAAGTGCCAATACCAGGCGGCGATGTCCACGACGATGCGCCGCGTTTCCGGCGGCCGGTGCAGACGGGACGCCGCCGCCGCATAACCCAAGGCCAATACTCCGCCCAGCAGGTGCAACCCGTGGCTGGCCGTCAGCAGGTAGAAAAAAGAACTGCTGGGATTGGACGCGATGAAAATCCCCTGCGCCGCCAGTTGCTTCCACGCGATCCACTGGCCGGCAAGAAAACCGAGCCCCAGGATCAGCGTGATGCCGAGCCACAAACCGCCCGGCCCCTCGTCGCGGACCGCCGTCCTCCGTGCCTTCTCCGCGGTAAAGCTGCTCACCAGCAGAATGACGGTGTTCATCCAGAGGATGGGTGGGAGCGCGATGCTGCGCCAGTCGTCGCTCAGACCCTGCCGCACGATGTATGCGCTGGTGAAGGAAACGAACAGCATCAGCACTGGAGTCAGGCCGACAGCCAGTCCGATACGGTAGCGGCGCAGGCGGTCGGCAGGAGTGAACCCAGGGCCGCGGCTCCCGCCGCGGTCCCCTTGTTGCGGTGGAGACGCGGGCGGACCTCCCGCGACGCGCGGCTCGCGCTCCTCGACGGTAACGGGATGGGCCAGCGTCGCCATCAGGAATGCATCTGTACGGGTTGTTCTTCGTCCTGCATCACGAAGTCCCGGGTAGCGCCGGGGACGGCATACTCATACGGCCCATGGCGCACGACGGGAACACGACCTCCGAAGTTGTCATGCGGCGGCGGCGAGGGCACGGTCCACTCCAGCGTGGTGGCCTCCCAGGGATTGACGCTTGCCTTGGGTCCTTTGAACATGCTCCAGAACAGGTTGATCACGAAGATGATCTGCGCGCCAATGGTGATCAGTGCCGCGATGGTGATGAATTCCTGCAAGCTCATCAACGGCTCAAGGAACTTGATTTCGGTGAGTTGCGAGTACCGGCGCGGGTGTCCGGCGATTCCCAGGTAGTGCATGGGCATGAAGATGGCGTACGTCCCGATGAAGGTCAGCCAGAAGTGGGCCTGTCCCAGCCGCTCGTTCATCATGCGCCCGAACATCTTAGGGAACCAATAGTAGGTGCCCGCGAAGATGCCGAAGATGGCCGCCACGCCCATGATGAGGTGGAAGTGGGCCACCACGAAGTACGTGTCATGCAGGTTGATATCGAGCTGTGGCTGCGCCAGGAAAGGCCCGCTCAGCCCGCCGCTGACGAACAGGGAAACGAAGCCGATGGCGAACAGCATCGGGGTATAGAAGCGCACGCGTCCGCGCCAGATGGTGCCCAGCCAGTTGAAAGTCTTGATGGCGGAAGGGACGCCGATGGCCATGGTCATCACGGAAAAGGCGAAGGCCGAGTAGGGGCTCATGCCGCTCATGAACATGTGATGACCCCACACCACGAAGCCCAGGAGGCCGATGGAGAGCATGGCGTAGACCATGGCCCGATATCCGAAAATGGGCTTGCGCGAGAACGTCGAAAGGATCTGCGACGCCACACCCATGCCCGGCAGGATGGCGATGTAGACCTCCGGATGCCCGAAAAACCAGAACAGGTGCTGCCAGAGCAGCGGAGAGCCGCCCTGATGCTTCACCGGTATCCCGGTCATAACCAGGCCGCCGGGCACGAAGAAACTCGTCCCCACGTTGCGGTCGAGCAGCAGGAGGATGCCGGCGGCGGCCAGGACTCCGAATGCCAGCAAGCCCAGGATAGCGGTGATGAACCAACTCCAGCAGGTGAGCGGCAAGCGCATCAGCGACATGCCCCGCGCGCGCAGATCGAGGGTTGTGGTGATGAAGTTCAGAGCACCCATCAGCGAGGCCGCGCAAAACACCGCGATGCTGATGATCCAAAGGTCGGCACCCAAGGTCTGGCCGGGCCCTGCCGAAGGGATGGCGCTCAGGGGAGCGTATCCTGTCCATCCGTGCAGCGGCGCACCGCCTTCGACGAAGAAGGCCGCCAGCATGATCACGAAGGAAAGGAACGTGGTCCAGAACGAGAGCATGTTCAGCACCGGGAAAGCCATGTCCGGCGCGCCGATCTGGATGGGCAGGACGTAGTTGCCGAAGCCGCTCTGCGGGGCCGTGGTCAGCACGAAGAACACCATGATGGTGCCGTGCATGGTCAGCAGGGTGAGATAGGTTTCCGGCTTGATCTCGCCCACAAGCGGCAGATGCGCCGTGGGCCACACCAGGTGAATGCGCATCAACAGCGAAAGGAACATGCCCACGAACACTGCCACCAGCGCCAGGAAGTAGTACTGGATCCCGATCACCTTGTGGTCGAGGCTGAAGATGTACTTCCGGATAAAGCCCGTGGGTGCAGCATGCGCGTGGACGGCCGCCTCTGCGTGCGCTTCGCTCATCGACGTGGATCTCCTATGAAATCCCTTCCGCGGTTGAGATTCATTGTTGTTGTTTCTCGTCCTGGCGTTCCGCCATCCACTGGTTAAAGTCCTGTTCGCTGAGCACCCGCACCGCGCCCCGCATCTTGTAGTGACCCAGGCCGCAGAGCTCGGCACACGCCACCTCGTACTCACCGGTTTGTATGGGAGTGAAGTGTGTATGGATCATCAGTCCCGGCACGGCGTCCTGTTTCACCCGCATGGCGGGAATGTTGAAGTTGTGGATCACGTCCTGGGCGCGCAGGGTGACGTCCACTTCCCGGTCGACCGGAAGCACCAAGACGCCGGTAATGATGTCATCCTTGGCGGCTGGGTCGGTGTCATCCAGGCCCAGGGCGCCTTCGTTGCCGAGCGAGGCGTCGCTTTTCTGGTAGTCCACGCGCCCGAACTTGCCGTCCGGTCCGGGATAGCGGAAGTACCAGGTGAACTGCACGCCCGTGACTTCCACCTGCATGGCGCCCGGACCCGCCCCATGGATGCGGTTGGCCGCCCAGACGTTGTAGCCCATCAGGTTGAGCCCGACGAACAGCACGGCGGTGAGCGCCGTCCAGGTCCACTCCAGGCCGTTGTGGCCGTGGGTGTAGGTGGCCGGCTGAGCGCCGCTGCGCTCACGGTACTTCCAGACGAAGAGGCCCAAGCCCAGTTGGGCAGCCAGGAACACCACGCCCATCAGGACCATGGTCAGCGCCATCTGTTTGTCGATGGCGCCGCCGTGCGCGGAAGCCAAGGGCAAGGGCGACCACTGCCCGGTGTAGAAAAAGTAGGAACTGATGAGGGTGATCAGCCAGATGACGACCAACAACGCCACGCCCATTCGGCAAGACCTCGGGTAAGGTTGGTTTGGCGGATTTCCGAACCGTTCGCAGGCATCAAGCTCACCGTGAATGCGCAGGCGAACGCGAAAGAATAGCACACGGCGGAAAAGAAGCAATCGAAAACCAGCGCGAAGAAAGGCGGCTCAGTGCGAGCCGTTGCGGGCCAGGTCCAGAAACGCGGTGTGTACCCGGGGATCGGCGGAAAGTTCAGGGTGGAAAGTCGCCGCCATGGCCTTACCCTGGCGCACCAGCACCGGATCTCCGCCCGCGGTGGCCAGCACCTCAACACCCGGACCGGTAGCTTCTATCTTCGGAGCGCGGATGAACACCATCTCCAGCGGCCCACCGCCCAGTCGCGTCTCGCCGTGACGGATGGAACTCTCAAGTTGGCGGCCATATGCGTTGCGGCGCACACGGATATCGAGGCTTCCCAGACTGGCCTGCGGCGGGTCGAGGACTTCACGCGCCAGCAGAATTGCTCCCGCGCAGGTGCCCAACACCGGCTTGGCGCGGGCAAACTCGCGCAACCTCTCGAGGAATGCTCCGCGCTCCAGGAACTTGAGGAAAGTGGTCGACTCGCCGCCAGGAATCACCAGCCCGTCCACCGCATCAAGCTGGCCTGGATTCTTTACCAGCACGACTTCGGCTCCCAGCTCTTCCAGGCGCTTGCGGTGAGCGTCGAAGTCACCCTGAATGGCAAGTACGCCGATTTTCATGGGCACTTCTCGTTACCAGCCCCGTTTCTGCAACATGTCGGCCTCGGCCAGCCCGGCGACCGCCAGGCCGCGCATCGCTCCGATCAAATCCTCGCTGACTTCGAGCAGCACGGCAGGATCCTGGTAATGGGTGGTCGCCCGCACGATGGCGCGCGCCCGGCGCATGGCATCTTCCGGATCGGCGAACTCGGTGGAATTCTTCATGAAGATGCCCGAGCCCACGAACACCGCCTCCGCACCCAGGTGCATCACCAGGGCGGCGTCGGCGGGCGTGGCGATGCCGCCGGCGGAGAAGTTGGGCACCGGCAACTTGCCCTCTTTGGCCACCAGGCGCACCAACTCTACGGGCGCCTGCAGCTCCTTGGCGCGGGTGTAGAGTTCGTCTTCGCGCATCGTGGTAAGCGAGCGCATCTCTTTCATGATGGCGCGCATATGCTTGACCGCGTGTACCACATCCCCGGTGCCGGCCTCGCCCTTGGTGCGGATCATGGCTGCGCCTTCGCTGATGCGCCGCAGCGCCTCGCCCAAATTCCGTGCCCCGCAGACGAAAGGAACGCGGAAGGCGTGCTTGTCCACGTGATGCTCTTCGTCGGCCGGAGTTAGGACCTCGGATTCGTCGACGTAATCGACGCCCAGAGCTTCGAGGATCTGCGCCTCCGCAAAATGCCCGATGCGGCACTTGGCCATCACCGGGATAGTGACCGTGGCCATGATCTCGCGGATCTTCTTGGGTGCGGCCATGCGGGCCACGCCGCCCTCGGCGCGGATCTGCGCCGGCACCCGCTCCAGCGCCATCACCGCCACCGCACCCGCCTCTTCGGCGATCTTCGCTTGGTCGGCATTGGTGACGTCCATGATGACGCCACCCTTGAGCATCTCCGCCAAACCGGTCTTCAGACGCAGGCTGCCGCTTCCATTAGTCTCTGACATGTTTCCCCTCGCATCCCTGGCGCCTTGGGGCGCCCGCTTCCGGATGATTCCAATCTACATTTTACGCCGGAGGAAAAGATCGCTCCGGTCCGACCCTCATACCATGGGCAGTGTCTGGCGCTCCGGCGCGGGACGGTGAATTTCCGCCGACCCCAGGCTGCGCGCCAACCGTCGCACGCCCTCTTCGATCTTCTCCACCGGCAGGGCGGAGTAGCACAGACGAAGTTCGCGTCCGCCACAGGCATCGGGATAGAACAATTCGCCGTTGGCAAACACCACCCCGGCAGCCATGGCCGCGCGTAACAACGTCCTGCTCTCCAGATGCCGCGCCAGCCGGCACCACAGGTACATCCCGCCGCCGGGCACGGAGAAGTCGAGCGTCCGTGGCGGCAGTTCACGCCGCAGGGCACCCACCAAGGCATCCCGGCGCTTCTTGTGCTCCGCCCGCACCTTTTTCAGGTGATGGTCGAACAAACCGCTGCGTAGCATCTCCGCCACCACCAGCTGTCCCAGGCCTTCGGTGAAGTGATCGAGCGTCAGCTTGATCTCCGCCAACTGATCCACGATGCTCTCGGTGGCCACGATCCAGCCCAGCCGCAGCCCGGGCGCCAGTACCTTGGAAAACGTGCTGAGGTAGATCACGATGTTGTGTTCATCAAGCTCCCGGAGGCTGGCGGGCGGCGGACCTTCATAGCAGAGCTCGCGGTAGGCGTCATCCTCGATCACCGGCAGCCGATAGCGCGCCGCCAGTTTCAGCAGGTCGCGGCGCTCGCGCAGTCCCATCGTTCTGCCGGTCGGGTTCTGGAACGTGGGGTTGATGTAGAGCAGCTTCGGCCGGTAACGCAGGATCAGGTCCTCGAGCTCGTCAAAGTCGTTCCGAGCCACGTCCCACCCCACCAGGTTCGCGCCCGCGGAGCGGAAGCTGCGGATAGCACCCACGTAACTGGGGCGTTCCATCAGCACCGTATCGCCGTTGTCGAGCAGGCAACGGGCCAGCAGATCGAGCGCCTGCTGTGAGCCCGAAACCACCAGGACCTTGTCCGGTTTCACGTCCAGGCGGGAGGCCAGAGCCCGCCGCAAGGCCGGCTGTCCCTCGGTGGCCGCCAGTCCCAGGATGCGGGCGCCTTCGCGCTTCATCACCTGTTGCGCGATGCGCTGGTACTCGTCGAAAGGGAAACAGTCCACCGCCGGGCAGCCGGCGGCAAAAGAGATCAGCGCCGGGTTCACTGAGTCCAGCAGCAGCTCATGGAAGTCGCGGTCGCTGGTGCGCTGTACGCGCGTCGAGACCTTGCCGCGCCAGGCAAAAGGCGCTTCATCCGCCTGCGGCGGAGCGCAGACGAAGGTGCCGCGCCCCACGTGCCCACGCACCAGGCCGCGCGACTCCAGCTCGCGGTACGCTGTGGTCACCGTGGTGCGGCTCAAACGCAGCTCTTCCGCCAAGTCGCGCTCGGAGGGCAGCCGCGCTCCCGGCGCCAACGTCCCTTCCTGGATGGCCGCTTCGAGCGCAGCCAGAAGACGTCCGTAGAGCGGCCCATCGCCGTTCACCGGCTTGATGAGCTTGGAAACATTCACTGCTGTAGCCATAGCCAACCTGCGATTGGATATTCGTCGCTGGAGTGGAAAGCCACACAATCCAGCTAAACAAGGCAAATGGTATCACGCCACTTCGAGCATTGGAGCAGTCCAATATCGCAATGGACCGCTTTGAGGGAGCCCTATGAACCGACCGGATAGGAACGAACTCACGCTCGACCCGCGGGACTGGTCCCGCTTACGCGAGCTTGGGCATCGCATACTCGACGACGCCTTCGGCTACCTGGAGAGCGTGCGAGAGCGCGAAGTGTGGAAGCCCATCCCCAATCAAGTGCGCGACCAGCTTGAGCGCGACGTGCCCCTCGAACCCCGCGATCCGGAAGAGATCTATGCCGACTTTCAGCGGCTCATCCTGCCGTATCCCACCGGGAACATCCATCCCCGCTTCTGGGGTTGGGTGATCGGCAGCGGCACTCCCTTCGGCATGCTGGCTCAACTGCTGGAGGGCGCGATGAACTGCAACGTCTTCGGAGCGGACCAGGTGTCGGTGCAGGTCGAGCGGCAGGTGATTGGATGGTTCAAGGAAGCCCTTGGCTATGCGCCGGAGGCCAGCGGTATTCTTACCACCGGTGGCTCGGCCTCCAACCTGGTGGGTCTGACCGTGGCCCGCAACGCCAAGGCCGAGGTGGACATCCCCGCAGAGGGCGTGCAAGCTCTGCCTCGCCGCATGGTGCTTTACGCCTCCTCGGAAACGCACAGCTCGGTGCGCAAGGCGGCGGAGCTTCTGGGCCTTGGATCAAACGCCGTGCGCATGATTCCCGTGGACACAACTTTCCGCATCCGGACCGATCTACTGCGAGACGCAATCCGCCAGGACAGGGAAGCGGGACGCTTGCCCTTCTGCATCGTCGGCAACGCCGGAACCGTGAACACCGGCGCATTCGATCCGCTCGAAGAATTGGCGGAGATTTGCCGCCAGGAAGACCTCTGGTTTCACGTCGATGGTGCGTTGGGTGCTTTCGCAGCGCTTTCCGATCGCTTGCGCCCCATGCTTCGTGGAATGGAACGGGCCGACTCGCTTGCGCTTGACCTGCACAAATGGCTGCACGTTCAGTACGACGCGGGTTGCGTGCTCATCCGCCGCCCGCACGATCACCACGCCGCCTACACGCGGCCCGCGGCCTACCTGAACCGGGCCCCGCGAGGATTGAGCGGCGGCGCGTTGTGGTTCAACGAGTATGGCTTCGAGCTTTCGCGAGGGTTTCGCGCCCTGCGTGTATGGATGGCGCTGCAGGAGCACGGCTTTCCCCGATACGGACAGCTCGTCGAGCAGAACGTGCGCCAGGCTACATATCTAGCCGAGCTGGTCGAGGGCTCTGGTGATTTGGAGTTGCTCGCTCCGGTTCCGCTCAACGTCGTCTGCTTCCGCTATCGGGTGGCGGGCTGGGACGAACCCGCGCTCACCGCCTTGAACCAGGCCATCCTGGCTGACCTGCAGGAAAGCGGCATCGCCGTTCCTTCCTCCACCGTGCTCGACGGTCGCTTCGCGCTGCGGGTGGCCATCTGCAACCACCGCAGCCGCTTCGAAGACCTTGACCTGCTGGTGAACGAAGTCTTGCGTTTGGGCCGCAACCGGGTTGCGGAAGCCCAGCCGGTCACCACCGCTTCTTGATGCCAGCCTAGCTGGTGCGCAACCCGCCCATGTGTTTGGCAAACATCTTGTGCGGGTCGATGGCGATGAAGGTTCCGCGGCTGCGGGCCAGTACCTCACCCTTCTCGTTACGGATTTCCGCGGAATTAAGGTGACGCCGTCCGCGCACCCGGAGTTCGCGTGATTCCACGATGAGAGGCTTGCGCAGCGGCACCGGCCTCAGGAACTCCACTTTCATCTGCGCGGTCAACGCGACCACCGACCGCAGCTTGTTGACTTTCCCCATAGCTTCATCGAGCACCGTGGCAATGATGCCGCCGTGGGCGTGCCCGGGTGGCCCCTGGAAGCGTCGCGCCAGCCGGAAGCGCGAGACGAAACTGCGGCGTTCCTCGTCGTAGTAGAAGCGCAGGTGCATGCCGTCGGGGTTGTCCTTCCCGCAGGCAAAGCAGTGGTTCCGCCGGATGACCGACTGGCTGGTCGAGTGACCGGCGATGTGTTTCTTCTTGGCCATAGCTGGGGCATTGGATTCTAAAGTTACCGGACCCGCTGCGCCAAACCCGCTGCGCCGGTGAGATCAAACCGTGTTGCTAACGAGACAACGTACCCGACGTCTAGTGAACTAGAACCCATGGGTTGCCGGATAAGGATCGTTGGGGCCAGACTGGTTGGAGAAGACCCATGATCCTGGCCCGCTGGTCCGCCACAAGCCGAGCGATGAGCGGCGCCAGGGTGGACGACTCCTTCGCGATCCACCGGGACGAAATCCTGCTGTTCGCCTTCACGACGGACCGTATGGAGGTGGGTGAGCACAGGGGCCAGTTTTCCGTGAAGCTGGTTACCCGCGGTGAAGAGCGCTATCGCATTGGGAGGCGATTGGTCTGCCTTCGGCCGGGGCAGGTGCTGATTCTCAATCCGGGTCAGGTCTACGCCAGCTCGATCGAGCAGCCCGGAACGCAGTCGCTGTCGTTCTTTCTCCCTCCGGCGTCGCTCGCCGACATGGTTGGGGCCCTGACCCGAAGCGATGCCGCGCTGCTCGACGCTCCCGGATGCGGCGATCTGGCACGCGCGGTGCTGCAAGTGCCATTCCGCCCGCGAGCTGGGCTGGCCCGAGCTCTTGCCCGGCTCACCGCCGAGGCCCAGGCTCACCCCGCCCCTGCGCCCGATCGGCTCGAGGAATTGGTGATGGACGCGGCGGCGCTCGCGCTGGCGGATGCCCTCGACCTTGTGCCGCCGCAGTCCTTGGAACACTGCGTTCACCGTGCAACGCGGGAAGAGCTGGTGACCCGCGTTCTACGGGCCCGCGATCTGATCCATGACACAGGCGGACGGGTCGCGCTACCGCAAATGGCGAGCGAGGCCTGTCTCTCGCCCTTTCACTTTCTCCGGGTCTTCAGGGCCGTCTTCCAAACAACCCCGGCACGGTATGCGCGTGGCGTGCGGCTGGAGCGCGCCCTGGATCGGCGGCGGCGCGGCGCCAGCCCCGAGAGCGCCGCGCGGACGGCCGGCTACGGTTCCCGCAGCGCATTTGCACGCGCTCTTCGCCAGCACCTCGAGCGCCGCAGCTAGCCCCAGCGCTCTCGCCGAAGATTCGCAATTTCGGTATCGCGCCTGCCTCCATACTATGCACGGCTGCTGGCGTTGCGGATGAGACGGACCGCGTTGGGTCGGGATTCTTCCGCGCCAGGGGAGGCAATGATGCAGCAGCGCGCCTGGCTGACTGTCCCGCTTTTGTTGTGCGCAGTTCTTCTGTCTGGCCAGGAGAAAGCCGCGCCAGCGGCGGGCCTGCGCGGCGACCCCGCGGCGATTGCCGAAGCAGAGGCGATGGTGGCCACCATGGGAGGCCGTGAGATCTGGGCAAAGCTGAAGAGCATCCACTTCGTTCATGAATGGCGCATCTGGAACCGCGCCGATTCCTATGTTGAAAACGAGATCCTGGATCTTACGGTCCCCCGATCGTGGATAGAAAAGAAAAGCGAGATTAACTACAGCGTCCAGGGATTTAGTCCGGAGCACAAGATCTGGCGCGTCGTCAATGACGAATTCTCCTGGGGCGGCGATGACGAGTTCAGGATGTCAACGGCGCGCGCGCCTTTTCACTTCGTCCGGCTCGCAAGAGCCATCGCCATCGGTGATCCCTTCTACGAAGTGCGATTCGTGGAGGGGGATTTCAAAGGCTCACGCCGGCTCGAGTTCCGTGGACCGGATGGCGTACCCCGCGGCTGGATGCAGCTGAACATCCGGAAAGAACCTCTGGCCTGGGCGACGACTGAGTATCGCTACACGTTCGGACCCATGAAGCGCTTCGGGAATCTTCGAGTTCCGAACTGGGCGACGACCGGCAACGGTGCGGTCACCTATGAGATGCGATCCCTCACGGGCTCCCATCACGCCCCCGACCCGTCGCTGTTCGTACCGCCGCGGGAGTTTACAAAGCACAAGGAGCAGGAGAAAACGGAATAGCTCCCGATACTCCGTCAAGGACTCGAGGGCGTGATTTCGCAAACGAACCCTCGGAGGAGACCGAATCATGACGAAAACTCATCGTCCTCGTAGCCGGGTTATGGGAGTCTGGGGCCGAAGGATTGTCCCCCTCCTCGTCCTGGTTTCTGCCGTTTCTTCTCCCGCTGCTGCGGAAGGTCTTGCGGGAGAGCCCCAAGCCATTGCCTTGGCCGAGAGGATGGTGGAAAGGGTTGGCGGAAAAACTCTGTGGGCGCAGCTCGTGTCCCTGCATCTCAAACAGAGGTTCCACGTCCTGGAGTGGAAAGAGTCCATCATTCACGAGGAGTGGATTGACTTCAAGACACCGCGATTGAAGGTGTCCATCAAGAACGAACTCGGAACCCGCTTGCGCGCGTATGATGCCCGCGGCGGCTGGAGAATGATCGACGGCAAGGTCTCGCGGTTCTCGGAGGAGCATCTGGCGATGGAGCGAGGATTCTGGAAGCGGGACATGTTTCGGATGTTCCATCTCATCGCGGCTGAGGATCCCAGCATCGAGCTGCGTATGAAGGGAGAACTCCTTGAAGTGCATGAGCGAGGAGGAGGGCCGCTCTGCTGGTTCCGGCTCAGCCCGCTGGCCGAGCCGGTGTTGTGGGGCGCTGCGGTGGGCGAGAGAAAACTGGAGTTCATCTTCGGGCCCCTGGAGCAATACGGCAACATCCGGGTTCCCCGCTGGGGTGGGTTCACCGACGGCTCATGGCGGTTCGACATGCTCGACGCTCGTGCGAGCAGCCAGCCACCACAGGTTTCCTACGACCCCCCCGAAAGCGCTTCACCCCAACAGTAAGGAAGTGAGCAGGGGAGACAGCAAGGATCTGTGAGAGCCCTCGGCCCTGGGTACAGCCGTACTATTTCTTCCCGTGATCGCCGACTGCATAGGAGCACGCCTCAGGAGCGCTGCCCCGCATACTCTGCCACCGCTCGGTCCGTGATGCTTTCGCGATAGTCCAGGACTCTTAGGCCCGGAAAAGCGCGCCCGAGCTCCTGTGGCTCAAGCAGGTGTTCCGGGTTCCGGGGCCCGCGCTCGAATCGAAGTTGCTCTCGTGTGTAGGTCTTATAGAGAAGGATGCCGCTGGGCCGCAGCGCCTGTTGCAGGGCAGGGAAGAGAGCTCGCTCCAAATAGAAAAAGACCAGAATCAGGTCGAAGCGTTCATGCCCGAAGTCGTATTGCCTGAGGTCGGAACAGACCAGGTTCAGCTTCAGGCCGCGCGCTTCGGCCGCCGCTTGAACCTGGGCCAGCGCCACCTGGGACGAATCCACCAGCGTCACCTGCCAACCTTGAGCTGCTACCCAGAGGGCGTGACGCCCCAAACCGCCAGCCACGTCCAGAGCCGACCCGGGGGAAGGGAAGCGCGGCTGAACGTGCTGCTTCCATGCTCGTATCAGGAACCCGTCGGGCTCGCGGAAGGCATGGCAGCCCTCGGCATAGCGTTGGTCCCATCCCCGGCCTTCGTCACCCATGCTTGTGACAGCCCCTCCCATTCGATGGAGAGTTCGGCGTTTCGGCCCCGGTTCCTGACAATACGCTGTAAGTCCTGTATTTTGGAAGCCTTGAGCCCTGTAGGATAGGTGCCGTTCTGGTTATCCTTACAGGTTGTTGCAGGATGCTGGGGCAGCCCTGGCTGGCCCCGGTTCGCGAACTCAAGGAGGCTTGATGCCGGAGCTCGAAACGCGGAGTTACCACGCCAACAACTTTGTGCGTGCGTTCCGCCGCTGGTTCGTTCCCTACGTGCAGTCGCGGGTGTATTCCGACCAGTTTCGCCCGTTGCTTTCCTACTTGTTCACGGAGTGGAAATGCAATGTGGATTGTCACTATTGCTGGGCGTTCAACAACAAGGTCAAGGGCATGACGGAAGAGACCGCCGTGCGCTCCATCGACTGGCTCAAGTCGGTGGGTTGCCGCGTGATCGCCATCATGGGCGGCGAGCCCCTGCTGCGCCGGGACATGATCCTGAAGGTGGTGGATTACGGCACCAAGAACGGCTTTTTCGTCTACCTGCCCACCAACGGCATCCTCATGAACGAGGACTTTGTCGACCGCGTGGGCGACGCCGGCGTGGCCGCCATCAATCTGGCCGTGGACGCGCTCGAGGAGCGCCCCGGCCTGCCCAAGAACTTCAAGCGCATCGAGAAGCAGTTCAAGTACCTGGTGAAGCAGCAGCGCCAGTACAACTACATGATCGTCTTCAACACCAACATCTGCCGCAACAACATTGAAGACGTCTACAAGCTGACGGAGATCGCCCATGACAACGGCATCTCCACCGACGTGCACATCAACGAGCCGCCCTACATCGAGCAGCCCCACTTCCAGCACCTGAACGACAACGTCACCTACATTCTGCGTGACGATTGGCCGCGGGTGGACGAGCTGCTGGACTGGCTGATCGAGAAGAATGCGCAGGGCTACATCATGGTCAATTCCAAGGATCATCTGCGCAAGATGAAAGACTTCATGCGCGGCGTCACCTATCCCTGGAATTGCCGTGCCGGCTGGAATTCCTGTGTCATCCGCACCGACGGCAGCTTGTCCCCTTGTTTTCCCATGTACTCGGCCAAGACCGACTGGGGACAGATCTGGGAACACAAGTTCGACTTCCAGCAGCTGGAGGAGATGAAAAAGGTCTGTAACTCCCACTGCTTGTCGACCTGCCAGTACGTCCTGGGCTACTACTACAACAACAACAACGTGCTGCGCTGGATCATCAAGCAAGGGCTCCACGGCTGGTCCGGGCGGCCGAGCACCGATAACTAACCGCTGCACCCCCAAAGGATTTGCCCCTCCGGCCCGTCCGGAGGGGTTTTTGTTTGGTGTCTAATTTTCCCCCACCTGCGGCAAAAATTTGGTCTATACTCTCCCCCTCCCCTGTCGCGGGGGATTTCCCATGCACGCTTCCATCACTCCAGGTCCGGAACGCCGGATTGCCATCGTCACCACCGACGAATCCGCCTTGCCCGACATCGAGCAGTTCCTGACCCCAGCATTCCAAACAGCCTGCCTCAGCACCTGGGATGGGATTCTGGGATTGATGAGTCGTGCGCCATTGGATGCCATCCTTCTGGACATCGACACTATCGCCGAGTCCACGGCTCTGGGACTGGACGCACTGGCGGAACTGCGCCGCATCGGCAGGGACCTGGTACTCATCGCGCTGACACGTTCACACAGCCGCAGCGTGAGGCTGAAAGCCGGAGCGGTAGGCGCGGACGAATTTTTTGTCGCTCCGGTGGATTTCCAGGAATTGCAAATCGTGCTCGAGCGCGCTCTGGACCGCCGGAGCATGGAGATCGAGAATCGGCGGCTGCGTGAGCAGATCTCTCAAAAGTACTCCTTCTGCGAACTAATCGGGGGCAGCGAGCCCATGCGCCGCGTCTATGACGCCATCCGTCGCGTGGCCCAGACCAACACCACGGTCATGATCCGGGGCGAAAGCGGTACGGGCAAGGAGCTTGTGGCCCGGGCCATCGTCCGGAGCAGCCCGCGGGCGGAGAAGCCTTTCATCAGCGTAAATTGCGGGGCCATCCCGGAAACCCTGATCGAGGCTGAGCTGTTTGGGCATGAAAGGGGATCGTTCACCGGCGCGGTCGCCTCGCGGCCCGGCCACATCGAGGTGGCCCACGGCGGCACGCTGTTCCTGGACGAGATCGGCAGCCTTCCGTTGGCGCTGCAGAGCAAGCTGCTGCGCGTGCTGGAAGACCGCGCTGTGCAGCGCATCGGTGCCAAGACGGCGAAGAAGATTGATTTCCGGCTCATCACCGCCACCAACGACGATCTGGAAGACGGCGTCCGCAAAGGGCTCTTCCGCGAGGACCTCTACTATCGCGTTCACGTCATTCCTATCTTCCTGCCCCCGCTCCGCCAACGGCCGGGCGATATCCCCCTGCTCGTGGACCATTTCCTCCGGCTGTACTGCGCCGCCAATAACGTTCCCTTGAAGCGCGTAGAACCGGAGGTCCTTGAGGTCCTGGAGGAAAATCCCTGGCGTGGCAACGTGCGCGAGCTGGAGAATCTGATCCAGCGGCTTGTACTGATGGTGGAACGGCCGGTAATCACTGTGAAAGACCTGCCCGGCCCCATCCTCTACGAAAGCGCGGCCCGGCACGAGGACCTGCTCATTCCACAAGAAGGGATTGACTTCGTGAAAGAGATGGAGCGCATCGAGGCGGCCTATCTGGAAACCGCCCTGCGTCGCGTCAACGGCAGGAAGGTCGCTGCCGCCCAATTGCTGCGCATCGACGCGCGCAAGATGGGCTATCTCTGCCGCAAGTACAAGATTTAACGACCAAATTCTCAACCATTAAAGGGCGAATTATTGGTCTTCGTCTACTCCTTGATCGGTGCAATTCCTTGCATTCCGTTGCAAGTGACTGATTTTGCAGCTGCTTGACGAAGTGGTGACTTTGGTCACCAGCTTGCTGATTCTATTGGTCAAGTGGGGAGTTAGGACAAACCTCAAACTAGACATTCAGGGGGATTTGAAATGAAGAAGAAATCGTTGATCAAGAGCCGTTCGGCTGCCAAGAAGGCTACCATTGCCAAGCGGGGCAGCACCAAGGGGCTCACCGGCAAGAAGGGTGGCTTTCAGGGTCCCGGTGGCTTCCAAGGGCCGGGTGGCTTCCAGGGTCCCGGCGGATTCCAGGGCCCGGGTGGATTCCAAGGTCCGGGTGGCTTCCAGGGACCGGGCGGTTTCCAAGGTCCTGGTGGCTTCCAGGGTCCCGGCGGCTTGGGTTAAGTCAGCGCCAACCTCCGAGTGGTTCGAAGAGCTGCGAGATTCGTTCCTCGCAGCTCTTCTGTTTTTTCTTGCTCACCAGATTCTGCGGGAGAGAAACTCCTGAACTGGCTCCCACGCTAGACCTGCGATGCTACGCCGCCCTGTGAAGACCTTCGCCGTGCCGCTCATCTGCGGCCCCAGGAGGCCTTCGGGATTGGCAAGGTGGATATCGCAGGCATAGAAATTTGGCGTCTGGATGCCCCGATAAACGCTCTCCTGAACCAGGCCTGCCTCTGCCTTGGAGGCAACAGGCGCGATGGCTACTACGGTCCCGGAGACTGGAATGGGCGAGGCGTGCACCAAGATCTTCGCCTCCTGGCCCGGACGGGCCTTGCGAATCTCCGACTCGCGCAAATAGATGCGAGCCCGGAGGGTCGAAAGATCTGCGATCTCAGCCAGTTCTGTTCCAGCCCTAAGGTACGATCCCACGCGGTCATGCACGCGCGGCGTGAGGACGGTGCCGTCGATGGGGCTGATCAACTGCAACTTGGAGACCTCTTCGGCCCGGCTTCGGCTGAGCTCGGCCACTCGTTCCTTTTCTTCTTCCGCCGCGGCGTAGTCCGTGTAAAGCAGGCGAGCCCGGGTGGCTTGAGCCGAAGCCATTTGGTAGTCTGCCGCGGCCCGAGCCGCTTCGCTCTCCAGCGACAGGTTGCGCAAGGTTGCCACCGGCATCCCAGCCTTGACCTGCTGCCCCTCTTCGATATGAACTGCTGTCACCATCCCCGGCACGACCGCTCGCACGGGAGCACGGCTTAGGGGTTCGAGTACGAAGGGCCCTTGCACGGACTCCGGCCACAAAGGCGCAAACAGGAGGACACCCACAGCCACCGCTGTAGCCAACAGGCGCGGGCGACTGAACCAGGCCTGCACACGTTCCTTCTTATCCAGGTAGATGGTTTTCATGAGCCTCCCAAAGGCGTGGATGCGGGAACGAAACAGCCGGTACCCCACTAAGATGCCCACAAGAAAGCCCCAATCCGGAGTGAAGCTAGTGGCAATCCGGGTGACCAGCCGCGTCGCCCACAGGAGCAAGGTGTAGCTATACAGACCGGATACGAGGCAATAAATCACATATCCCAGCCGCCGGCGTCGGGGCACGAAAGGGACTTCCACCGGCAGCCGCCAGAAGTATTTCTTCACCCAGCTGGTGACGTAGGCGGTGGACTCTTCCTTCAGCATCGGCAGTTCCAGCAGTTCGGTCAGCGCGTAATAGCCGTCCAGTTTGATCAACGGATTGATATTGAGCAGGACGACCGCAACGCCGGTCACCAAAATCAGCATGTAGCACACTTCATGGATCACGCTTCCCGGCGGCGTTCCCCACCAGATCGGCGTCACGATGAAGCACAGCAGCAATTCCGACCATGCACCCCATACGATCGTGTTCAGGCGTTGCCACTTGTTGCCCAGCACGAAGATCTGCTGCGCCTCCGTATAGAAGGCTGGGGTCATGTAGATCAGGTTGAAGCCCATCTTGTACACGTTGCCGCCGTAATGCACGCACGTCAGGCCATGGGCGCTCTCGTGGATGAACAGGACAAAACAGGTTAACAGCCAGAAAGTGACATAATCCGACGCGGTGTACAGCGTGAACGTATAGAACCGCACCGTGTCCAACAAGATTTGCATTCCGTGGTCCAAGAAGATGTACAGCGTCAGAGCCATCGCCGCAAAGCTGAGGGCGGTGAACCACGGCGTGTAGATGAACTTGAGATAGGGGTAGATGGCGTGCAGGTAGTTGTTCGGGTTCCAGTAGATCAGCCGCAGGTCGGAAACATCGCCATACTTGGATTTTTTCGCTTTCTTCTGCCGTTCTTCGGCAAGCCGTTGTTGCAGGGCGATGTTGTGTTCCAGGGGCGTCTTGTACCAGAAATCCTGTCCGTCCAGCACGTCCACGAGTTCGCGCAGGAAGTCGACCGAATACCGGACCCCAAAACGCTCGGCATAAACGTCAGAAATCTCTTGCAACGTCCGGGTACCGTCGAACAGCTTGAGCATTTCCCATTCTTCGGGAGCCCAACGGTAGATATAGCCTGTTTCCTGGATGACCCCCACTACGACCGGTACGCCCCGAACCGTGTGCTCGCGGGCAAGCAGGTTGGGTCGAAGCCTGGGAAGGGGCTCGTGGGTGAACGCGGGGATGTCCGGAAGCGCTGTATTGAGCGCTTCGGTGAGGTTCACGGCGCCTCGGTGACGTGGATGTTGACCATCATACCGGGCCGGAGTTCGCCCGCAGGGCCGTTGAGCTGCGCCAATACTTCGATGGTTCCGCTGGAAGGGTCGACCACCGGGCTCATCTGGATGACGCGCGCCCCGTACTGCTCTGCTGGGACGTCGGGAGAGGTTACTGCCAATTCCTGGTTGATCTTCACCTGCCGGAGGAAGCGCTCCGGAAGATTAAACTTCACCCGCAAAGGAGCCACGGCAGTTACCCAGAAGAGGCGGTCGCCGAGAGCGACCTTCTGTCCGGCGCGCACGTAGCGTCGCGCTACCACTCCATCGAATGGCGCCGCAATGCGCGTCTTTGCCAGCTCCAACTCCAGCGACCGAAGGGTCGCCCTGGCGTTCTCCAGGTTATGCCGCTCCCGCTCCACTTCGTATTTGGAGCCTATGGACTTGTAGCGCGCGTGCTCCAAATCCTGCTTGGTCAGCAGATCGTTCTTCCACATCTCCTCGGCGCGCTGCAGGTCCGCTTCGTACACCTTGGCGAACGATTCCCAGTTCTTCAGATCGGCCTCGATGCTGCGCACCCTGGCTTCTGCGGCCTCGCGGTCCGCCAGCAACTGCTTGTCATCCAGCCGGGCCAGGACCTGGCCGGTGCGAACCGGCGTTCCAACGTCAATCAGGATCTGTGCGACCACGCCTTCCCGCTGGGCCGCCACGTCCACCTGGTTTTCTACGACCAAAGGCCCCGACGCGATGAATCTCGTCGTGGCTGCCGGGGCTGTGGTGGTGGCGATGGGCGCTGGTGCCGCCGAGGGTGCAGCTGGCTGCGCTGGGTTCGGCTGCGAGCCCGAACATCCAGCCAGGATCAGCACCGTCGCCAGCAGCGCACCTTGGGTTACTCGCTGGGCCAAATTGTCACCTCTCATCTGCCGTTCACCACCCGAACCACGACCATAGCTTCGACCAGATCCACATAGCCGAGCCCCGGAACATGACGTATCCGGCCGGGCGCCAGCCCACCCAAACTTTGCTCCTGCCCTGCATCCCCGCCCGGATTGCGCCATCCGCGTTGGGCAGAGCCACCCGCGCGTAGAAGAAGCGCTCGTCTTCGGCCGGCTCCCCCTTGGGGCTCACCACCACCACGCGGCCCCGGAAGGTTCGGGTGGGAAAGCTGAGCAATTTCACCGATGCGGTGTGGCCGGCTTCCAACAATGCCACGTCTTTCTCGGGGACTCTTACATCCACGACGGCCCGCGAGGAATCCACCAACTCGGCGAAGTCGTCCCCGGCCTCGAGGTGCCGGCCAACGAAGTTCTCCACGTGGGGCGTTGCCACGACTCCGTCGATTGGAGCGCGCAAGCGCGTCCGCTCCAGACGTTCGCGCGCTCGCTTCACCTCGGACGCCCAGTAATCAGCTTGAACCCGCTGGATGCCGGCCTCGGTGCCGTCATTCGAAGCCAGGGCACGATTCATCTCCGCAACCGCCGTGTTGAATTTGGCCTCAGCACCTGCCAGCGCGGAACGATAGTCCCAGTCCTCCAGGTCTGCCAGGATTGTGCCCCGCGTCACCGCGTCGCCCTCACGCACGTACACCTTGCGCACCACGCCCTCGACCTCCGGCTGTATGCGCGCCCGCGATGTCGGCGCGACGGTGGCGTCGCCATCCACCCGCATCGGCAGAGGCACAACCGCCAGGAAGGCGAGTACAGCGCCTGCCAGCATGAGGGACGTCTGCCGGCTCCGCTTCTCCATGGCGAAGAATTTCCGCTTCTTCTGTAGAATCGGTTCAAGGATGCCGATGAAGGGGACTTCCTTGTACATCTGAGCGTTGCGCAGGGCGACCGTCGCCTGGCCGGCAAGCACCCGGATGATCTCCAGGTGCGCAGTCGAAAGGAAATCGGGGTCGCGGCTTTCGAATGAAAGTACGCCGACACGACCGGTATCGTCCGAAAGGGGCACAGCGTAAAACCCGCGCAATCCGGTCTGTTCGAAATAGCGGGTGAACTTGGCTCGGGTCTCTTCGCGCGGGTCGTCGATCTCGTCGCCGTGCTGACGGACATGAATCTCCTCCAGGGAGGTGGACGCCCAGAGCAGCAGGTCGTTGAGAGCCGCGAGGTCAGGGTTGGAGAGGTCGACCGACTCCTCCTGCATGCCGGAGACTGCGCGTAGACGGAGCTTCCCACGCTCCTCCAGGGCCAGCGCGGCGCGCTCGAAGGGAATCACGGCTTGCGTGCCGTTGACGATGGTCTGCAGCACGCGGTCCAGGTTCAGCGTGGACGTGATCTCCTGGCTCACCTGCACCAGCAGTTCCAGAATCTCGACCTTGCGTTCCGTTTGCAACAGTTCGGCGTTGTGCAGGGCGTTCGCCGCGGTCTCACATATGGTGGTGAGCAGGAACAGGTCATCCTCATCGAAAGGTGACCCGTCGTTCTTGTTGATGGCTTCCGCCACTCCCACCACGGAGTCCTGGTGAATGATGGGTGCCGCCACAACAGAAAACGCACCCTCTCCTTCTTCCACCTGGGCATTGCGCTTCCGCAGTCGCTCGTCGTCGGCGGAGCTGATGCACACCCCTTCGCCGGAATCCGCCACGTCAGCCACAATCCCTTCGCCCGTCGCCTGCCGCGCCTCCAGTTCGTAAGCGGCATCGTCACCGGCGCGGCTCATCAGGACCAGAGCTTCGTCCTCGACCAGCCACAGGTTCACCGCCTGAACGTTCATCACTTCCTGGAATTTGGAGGCGATGACAGGGAGCAGTTGGTCCATCTCGAGTGTGGCGTTGAAGACCTTCTCGAGGTCGTACATCTGGGTGATGCGGGTGATGGACTGCAACTGGGTGTTGCGCTCGTTCTCGTACGCCACCCCAGCGGCCAGCCCCAGGGCCGCAAACTGCGCCAGTTCGGTCAAGGCGGCGACGCCAACCTCGGTAATAGGTTCATCGAAGGTGAGGACTTCGATGGCGCCTACCAGTCGCTCATCAACCAGCAGAGGGATCGAAGCCAAGGACACCACCGTACGGCGCACGTTGAGGTGCGAGTACGATTCGCGTGTCAGCGCAGAGCCCGTAAACAGTACCGATTGGTTCCGCTCCGCCATCGCGCCGAGCGTACCCGTGCCGAACTCGATGGCGGACTCCTCGTAGGCCACCTCCCCGGCAGTAGCTTTGGGAGCCCAAGCCCCGTTCTCATCCAGTATGTAGATCACTACCGCCCCGCCCGGCACGAGATTCGACACCTGCTCGGCTAGCAGGCGCGCCCGGGGAGCCACTTCGCTGGTAGCGAGCAGGGCGGTGGCCAGATCGGCGTAGGGGATGGCGTAACCGGGGCGTTGCGTTGCCATTACACTCCTGGGCCCGGACGAAAGTTCCGCGCCCGCGACCTGCTTAGTTTGGCAGCGACTTGCAAAGTGACGGAGGTTTACGTAACTTGTGCGCGCACTCTAACAAACGCTTACCGGGGTGTCAACGCGCGCGGGGCGCTGCTTTTCACGCCGCCCGATGGTAAGCTAGGTCACTGTTGTGCAGCCGCCTTCGGGTCGCAGCAGGAGGAAAACGCTTGGACATTAACGTTCGCAAGTTCACCGATGTGTTCGTAGTCCAGCTCCGCGGCGACCTGAAGATCGGTGACGCCGTGGACGGCTTCCGACAGACGCTGGAGGACCTGCTGAATGGCGGCGACACCCGCATCGTGGTGAACATTGCCCAGGTTCCCATGATCGACTCCAGCGGCATCGGCGTACTGGTGCGGACGCTCACTTCGGCCAAACAGCGCGGCGGTTCGTTGAAGCTCGTCAGCCCCTCCAAGCTCGCCATGCAGACCTTGAAGATCGTCGGCTTGCTCAATCTGTTCGAGATCTTCGATGACGAAGACGCGGCCGTCCAGTCCTACCGGTAGGAAACGCCGGGCGCGGCGCCCCAAAGAAAACCTTAAGCAGACGTCCGGAAACGGCCGCCGGAGCCGGCCGCTCATCCAGGTCGTCATCTTCGACCTGGACGACACTCTTTATGACTGTTTCGGGCAGCGCGTGCGGGCCGCCCATTACCAAGCAGCCCGCGCCATGGCCCGGGCCGGCGTTCCAGGCACGGCGCGTGCCATCCACCGCGTACGCATGCGCGCCTTCGAGCGCGACCCGCGCCTGGAGCCCATCGACCGGGAAGTGTGCCGGCATTTCGGTGTCCCTTTCCGTGCCAGGCTCCACCAGGCCGCCCGCCGGGCTTTTTTTCAGACGCCGGTGGGGCGTCTGCATTTGTTTCCTGGGGTGCGCGCCATGCTGCGCACTCTCCAACGGCGCGGCGTGCGCATCTTCATTGCCAGCTATGGTCATCCTGCCACGCAGCATGCCAAGGTGAGTTCTTTGGGCCTCGATCACGAACCGGCAGTCGAACGCATCTTCTTCGCTGATACCAACAAGGTCGTCACCAAGGAGCAGTTGTTTGATCGGCTGGTGCGGACCGTGGACACTAACCCCAGGCGATTTCTCGTGGTGGGAGACCGGCCGTCGAGCGAAATCCGGGCAGGGAACCGCCATGGAATGCACACCGTTCGCGTGCGTCACGGCGAGTTCAAGCGACTGAATCCCGAGAGCAGGGAAGAGACCGCCGACTTCGAGATCCGCCGAGTCACCGAAATTCTGAAACTGCCCTTTCGTTTCGGTGCCTGAAAGGCGCTCCGGCGCTCAATCTTGCCCGCCAGCCTTGCGCTATACTGGCCTTGCGATGGCCGCGCACGGCGAAAAAACGTTCTACCTTGAAACCTTCGGGTGCCAGATGAACGTGCACGACTCCGAGAAAGTCGTGGGCACGCTCCTCTCGCAGGGATACCGGCAGGTGGAAAGCGTGGAGCAGGCGGGCCTGGTGCTTTACAACACCTGCTCGATTCGCGACAAGGCTGAGCAGAAAGTCTTCCACCGCCTAGCGGATTTCCGCCAGCTCGCAACGCAGGGCAAGACGTTCGGGATTCTGGGCTGTGTGGCACAACAGGAAGGGGAACGGATCTTCGAGCGTGCCCCTCACGTATCGCTCATCGCCGGGTCGGCTTCCTATCGCCATCTGCCGCAGATGCTGGTGCAACTGGAGGCAGGGAACCGCCGGGTCACCGGGCTCGACGACCGCCAGACCAGCGAAACCTTCGAGACCGAGTTCACGGCGCGCTCCAACCCGTATCGCGGCTATATCACCATCATCGAAGGCTGCGACAAATTCTGCGCCTTCTGCGTCGTCCCCTATACCCGTGGCAAGGAGCGCAGCCGGACGTCAGAATCCGTGCTGGCCGAAGCGCGCCGCATGGCGGACGCGAGATACACCGAGGTCCAGTTGCTGGGGCAGAACGTCAATTCCTACCGCGATCCTTCCGGACGCATGAGCTTCGCGGAACTGCTGAGGGCGGTGGGTAATATCCCCGGCATCCGGCGCGTGCGCTTCACCACCTCACACCCGCGTGACTTTACGCGCGACATCGTGGACGCGATCGATTCCGTTCCCGCGCTTTGCGATCACGTGCACCTGCCGGTACAGAGCGGCTCGACGCGCCTCCTGCGTGCCATGCTGCGCGAGTACACTCGCGAAGACTATCTGGAGCGCATCGCATGGATGCGCGCGGCCCGGCGTCCCATCAGCATCACCACCGACGTGATCGTGGGTTTCCCCGGGGAGAGCGGGGAGGACTTCGAGGAGACGCTTACGCTGCTCGACCAGGTAGGCTTCGACGGCGTTTTTTCCTTCAAGTACTCACCTCGTCCCAACACGCCCGCGCTCTCCATGCCCAACTCGATTCCTGAGCCGGAAAAAGCGGGCCGGCTGGCGGTGCTGCAGGAGCGCCAGAAGGACATCCAGATCCGCAACTACAAAAGGCACATCGGCGAAATCATGGAAGTGATGGTTGAAGGTCACAATGCGAGCCGGGGGCAGATCGTCGGCCGCAGTTCGCAGAACAAGACCGTCAACTTCACCACCACCGCGCCCATCCGTCCTGCCCCAGGCGCATACGTCAAGGCACGGGTAACGCAGAGTTTTCCTAACAGCCTGGCGGGAGAAATGGTAGGCTAGCGACCCACGGAGGTGTGATTTTCTGCAGGGAGGAGACATGGAAGTCGAAATGAAAATCCGGGGCTTGATGATGGATCCGGTCACGAACATGCCCATCGTGATTCTCAAGGACACCTCCGGCGACGCCGTGCTCCCCATCTGGGTGGGAATCTATGAGGCCAACGCCATCGCCCTGGAGATCGAGAAGGTCACCACCCCTCGGCCCATGACCCACGACCTCATCAAGAACGTCCTGGTGGGCCTGGATACCAACGTGCGCAAGGTCGTGGTCAATGACCTCCGCGAGGACACCTTTTACGCCGTCATCTGGCTGGAGCGCGAAGGGCGCATCATCAGCATCGATTCGCGGCCTTCGGACGCGCTGGCACTGGCCCTGCGCCTGGATTGCCCCATCTACGTTGAGGACGAGGTTCTGCGGTCCTCCAAGCTGGCCAGCGCCGTCTCCGATAAGGTCTCCAGCGAAGAGCTGCGCCGCTGGCTGGAGAACCTGAACGACGAAGACCTCGGTCGCTACAAGATGTAAAGGCGCCGCCTGCCCGCTGTGCCAGACCCCGCCCAGCAGCTTCAGCGCATCTATCTAGCCGGCTTTGAGATCCAGACCTTCGAGCGCTTTCCCCAGTGTGTGGGAGTGGTTCGCGACGGCTGTATCGCTCTTCTGGAAGCTACCTCCGAAGGCCTCCGCATGGTCGGCAGCCCCGGCTGGCGCATGGGTGAAGTTCTGGGCGTCCTGGTCGAAAAGGGAGGTCACCAGGTGTTCCAAGCCAAGGGAGAGGTCGTGGATGCCACGCCGGAGCGCCTGGAGTGCCTGCGGCGCTTCCAGGAGGACCTAGTAGGCCTTCTGGAAGCCTCCCAGTAGGAACCGAACCCGCTCCCAGGGCTCACGGCATCATAGTTTACAGAATATCTGTTATCGGACGTTGTGCCAGGGTCGCCTAGCCTCCCGCTCTGCCGGCCAGCACCACCTTGGGATGGAACAGCGTGCCGGCAACCCGGCTAGCGATGGCAATCAGGTCGCTCTGCCCGGCGAAGACCTTCACCTGCTTTGCCCGCGACAGCTCGGGCAGGTTCACCGCGTTCCCGTTCCGGATTCGGGTGGCGCTCTCGGCGTTGGCGCTGACGCAGGGGAACTCGGGAAGCATCCGTCGTGGATGGACCATCAATGCCTCCACTTCCCCGGCCGCGGTCGCTTCCTCCAGTGCCTCCAACGTTCTGGCGTCTTCCAGCGCGAACTCCCCCACCGCGGTCCGCCGCAACCGGGCCAGATGACCCCCCACGCCCAGGTCGCGCCCCAAGTCATGGGCGACGGAGCGCAAGTAGGTACCTGAGGTTACCCGCGTACGGAAGGAGGCGCGGCCGCCTTCCAGGCCTGTGATCTCGAACTCACGGATCTCCACCGTTACCGGCTTCAGTTCCACGGGCTTGTGTTTCCGGGCGAGCTTGTATGCCGGGACCCCGGCTACCTTCTTGGCGGAGAACGGCGGCGGCACCTGCTCAATGGATCCTACGAACCGGCGAGCCGCCTCCCGCACCTGCTCGAGGGTTCCACGCCACTCTACGGCTGGGCCCGTCGGCGCGCCCTCAGCGTCATAGGTGTCGGTGGCGAAACCCAGGCGTATTTCGCCCTCGTAGGTCTTTTCACATCCCTGGTAGAACTGGGCCAGCCGCGTCATTCGCCCCACCAGCAGCGGCAGCACACCTGTGGCCATGGGGTCGAGCGTTCCCAAGTGCCCTACGGAGCGCTCGTCCAGGATGCGCCGCACCCGCGCCACGACGTCATGCGAGGTCAGCCCGCCCGGCTTGTCGACTACCAGCGCGCCATTCATGCGTCCGCTCTGTTATGTTGAAAGCAAATGCAGCTCACGCCCGCCCCACGCTTTCCTGCCTTCGAACGTATACCGTCATGATCCCACTGCGCGACGACGCTCCCTGCTTCCGAATTCCGTTCGTCACCTATCTGCTGCTGGCGTTGAACGTCATGGTGTTTCTGTTCGAGATCTCCCTGGAGCCCGGAACACGGATGAACTTTCTGTTCCAGTTCGGCGTGGTTCCCGCACAGGTAACCGCGCCGCTCCGTGGAGCTTTGCACGCCAGCGCCACGACTTCCCTGGTGCCCCTGGTCACCTCCATGTTCCTGCACGCCTCCTGGCTCCACCTGCTCTCCAACATGCTGGCGCTGTGGATCTTCGGCGACAATGTCGAGGACCATCTCGGCCACTTCCCTTTTCTTCTCTTCTACCTCACCAGCGGCATCGCCGCCGCCCTGCTGCACATCGGTTTCAATATTTCCTCCGACGTGCCCAGCGTCGGGGCCAGCGGCGCCCTCGCCGGCGTGATGGGAGCCTATTTCCTTCTGTTTCCCTCAGCACGCGTGCTGACCTTCTTCTTCGTCTTTTTCCTCTGGCTGCCCGCGTGGCTGGTCTTGGGATACTGGTTCGTAGCGCAGTTCCTCAGTGGCGCCGCGACCTCCATCGCCTACTCCCACCAGACCTCGGGCGGAATCGCGTTCTGGGCTCACGTCGGAGGTTTTCTGACCGGTGTGACCCTGGTCAAGATGTTCGCCCGGCGCCCGCAGCGATATCGCCACCAGGGCTGGTAGCTAGCTGCCGGCCTCCTGCCACATGCGCTGCTTCAATTGCTCCCGCAACTCCTCCGGCGTGGCGGGATTGCACGCCACCAGGAACCACAGCGGGCGGGTAGGGTCTGCGGCCAGCTTCTCCAGTGTCTTGGGATGCGTGTTGGGATGCCGGGCCACGTTCTCCTTGACCGCGTCATAGGAATGTTGCGCCAGCAGCGAAAGCACGGAGGAAGGCGTATTGGGATGCTCGGCCAGAGTGCGCAACAGCAGATAGTCGTCGGCCGGCGTGTTTTGCGCCATCTCCGCCAGTTCATCAGCTGAGGTGTTGGCGTCGCGCGCCTTCTTGAGCTTCTGGTCCCAATCCGGATTGATGCGGTTCAGCTCTGCCGTACGTGCCGCAATCAACTCGTCCAGGGCCAGCTTCTCGCGAGCCACGCGCTCGGAGATGCTGCCGAAGCGCAGGATGGAATCCAGCACCGAACTCAGATGCTGGCGCTCGCCGAATACGATCTGCGAGGTGCGCTTCTTGGGCTTGAACTCGCTGGGTTCGTCGCTGCGTCGCATAGCAGTCCACCGATTCTATCAGGGCCGTAACGCCAGGAACCGCGCTCCGATTCTACAGCGGCCCCGAAGTGGGCGCGACCACCAGTTCCTCCACCGTCGTTTCCGCCGGCTGGGCCAGCACCTCGACCAGCGCATGGGCCACGTCCTCCGCCCGAATCATCCGCTTGCGCGGGGCGGCCGGCCACAGGGTGTCCCACAATGCGGTGTTCACGGGCCCCGGCATGAGCGAGATCACGCGAACGCCTCGCCCACGCAGTTCCTCTCGTAGTGTTTCTGTGAAGCCGAGCGCGCCGAACTTGGAGGCAGTGTAGGCCGCCGATCCCGGGTACACCTTGCGTGCCGACACCGAGAGATTGTTGACAATCGTGGCTCCGCGCTTCATCAGCGGCAGCGCCTTCTGGGTCCAGATCAGCAGCGGCGTCAGGTTCGTGTCGAGCACCTGCCGCCAGGTCTCGAGCGAAAGCTTCGCGATGGGAGTGATGCGGTGGGCAATGCCGGCATTGTTAAAGAGAATGTCGACTCGTCCGAAACGCTGCCGCACCATCTTGAAGACGAAGGCCGCGGACTCCGGCTTGCTCACGTCCGCGAAGACCGTGAGCCCTCTCCCGCCGTGTCTTGCCACCCTGCGCTCGGCCGCTTGCAGCGCCCGCGGATCACGTCCCACCAGCACCACGTTGCAGCCCTCCGCGGCCAGCGCCTCGGCCACCGCCAGCCCGATGCCCCGGCTGGCGCCGGTCACCACCGCGAGCTGCTTCCGGAAACGGCGCGCTCCGGCCCGTCGCTTCACTCCTAGGCTCCGTTGTTGGTGCGGCTGCGGATGAGGGACAGAAACTCCTCGCGCGTCTCCTGCTCCTCGCGGAATGCACCCAGCATGGAAGAGGTCACCGCGGCGGAGTGCTGCTTTTCCACCCCGCGCATCATCATGCACAGGTGCCGGGCTTCAATCACCACGCCCACTCCCTGCGGCTCGATGGCTTTTTGGATGGTCTCCGCGATCTGCGTGGTCAGCCGCTCCTGCACCTGCAGCCGCCGCGCGTAGATGTCCACCAGCCGCGGGATCTTGCTCAACCCGATCACCTTGCCGTTGGGAATATAGGCCACGTGTACCTTGCCGAAAAAGGGTAGCAGGTGGTGCTCGCACAGGCTGAACATCTCGATGTCCTTCACGATCACCATCTCGTCATAGGTGACGTTGAACAGCGCTCCCCGCAGCATCTTCTCCGGGTCCTCGTTGTAGCCGCGGGTCAGGAATTCCAGGGCCTTCCCGGTACGCTCCGGCGTGCGCTCGAGACCTTCGCGCTCCGGGTCCTCGCCCAAGCGGACCAGAAGCTCGCGCACCAGCTCCGGTGTGGTTGCGCTGGTCAGGGTGACGGGTTCGGTTGTCCTCTTCATGGCACTTCCCTTCTGCGATCGCCTACCTTCTGGGCTCGGCGCCGCCCGCATACTCGAATGAATTCAGCATGGTCTCTTCCAGGCGCACCCTCTCCAGCCGCGCTTCCCTGAAGTGGGGCTGCAGCCGCCGGAAGATCTCCAGGGTCAGATTCTCGGTCGTCGGCACGTGTTCACGAAAGGGCTGCAGCGCATTCAGGTTCTGATGGTCGAACGGTTCCAGCACTTCCTTTTCTACTGCCTGGTCCAGGTCCGTCAGGTTGCAAACCATGCCGGTTTGCGCGTCGACCGGACCGCTCACCGTGACCTCCAGGGTGTAGTTGTGCCCGTGGCCGTGCGGATTGTTACACTTGCCGTACACCGCGCGATTCTCCTCGTGAGACATCGAATCCGCATGCAGCCGGTGCGCGGCCGCGAAGCGATACCGGCGGGTCAGGTACGCCTTCATGCTTCCCCGTAATAATCGGCGAACAGATCCGGACTTTCGTACACCCGCACTCGATGCAGCCGTGCCGCTCGCAGCCTCGGTTCCAGGCGCTGCCATATGTAGATCGCCAGGTTTTCCGTGGTCGGGATCCGGTCGCGAAATTCCGCCACTTCCTTGTTCAGGTGCCGGTGATCCAGCACCTCCAACACCTCGCGGTTCAGGATCTCCTTCAGTTCCTTGAGGTCGAGCACGAACCCGGTTCGCGGGCTCACTTCGCCCTTCACCGTAACTTCGAGCGTGTAGTTGTGACCATGGCCGTTCGGGTTGTTGCACTTGCCGAACAGACGCTGGTTCTCCTCCGGGCTGAGCTGGGGGTTGTGATAGAAGTGGGCGGCTGCGAATTCGGCCTTACGCGTCAGATAGACCATGTCGTTCGTGTGCGGCTTCCTTCCGAGAACCAGCTTCTTCCTCGAGAATGGAGTAGCTGCGGCCCTTCCAGGTTACACTGCGGCGTAGCTTGTAATGGATGAATGAGTTGACGAGAAGTAGCGCAAAAAGTGGCAGCCCCGCCACCGCCGACAGGTTCGCATCCCAGGAAAAGTGTGCCCTGCGGATCCGCAGCGAGAAATTCAGCCAGGTAGCTGCCATGGCGGCCAGCAGGATTCCGACCTCTTTGAAGCGCGGGGCCAGCGCAATAATCGCCAGCAGACCGCCCAGCAGCACGACGAACTCAAGGGCGCGCGCCGTTGCCAGTAACAGCGGGTTCGGAAACAACGCCGCCAGGTTCTTGGTCCAGCCGTCCCACATCGCACCAGCTGTACGGTACATGCGCGTCTGCACCGCGTCGCCGCCGAAGCGGAAGCGCAGCCGGAAGCCCGCCCGCTTGACCGCGCGCGCCAGCGCCACGTCTTCCAGCAGCGTGCCGGCGACCGCCGCATGTCCGCCTACCGCTTCGTAGGCCTCCCGCGAGATCAGCAGATACTGACCGTTCGCCGCTGCCGCCTTCGATTTCGGGTCGCTGACTTCCTTGGGCCGGTAGGTCACCGCCAGTTCCGCGAAGATCACCGGCATCAGGGCCCGCTCCCAGAATCCGTGAACTTCTTGCGCCGGCGAATAGGAAAGCAACGCCGCCCCATGCTCCTTCGCCTCCTGCAAGCTCCGGCGCAGCGAACCCGGCAGATGCACCGTGTCGGCATCGGTGAACAGCAGCCACCCACCACGGGCATGCCTGGTGCCGGTGATCAAAGCGTTGGACTTGCCGCTCCAGCCGGGAGGCAAGGGATCGGCTCCCAGCACGAAGACCCCGTGAACCCCCTGCGCGATTTCGCGCGTACGGTCCGTCGAGCCATCGTCCACCACCAAAACCTCAAGAGTCACGCCCTCCTGGCTGACCAGCGACTCCAGACACCTGCCGAGACAGGCCTCTTCATTGCGCGCCGGGACGATGACCGAGACTTCCGGTGGCGCGCTTCCGCCGCTTTCGGATTCTGCCGCCATGACAGGTAGAAACATTTATTATACGGACTGAGCGATGCGCGCTTTCCCCAACCCGTCCTGGCCCCTGACTCTGGGCCGGTTCGTCTTGCCGATGGCCGCGGTGGCCCTGCTGCTGTTTTCGGCGGCTTGCATGAAGGGACCGCGCCCGGCTTTCATCGGCGAGACCGCGCCTGATTTCACGCTGAACGATGGCACCACGGCCGTGTCGCTCAGCCAGTACCGCGGCAAGATCGTGGTGCTGAACTTCTGGGCCACCTGGTGCCCGCCCTGCGTGGACGAGATGCCATCCCTGGCGGCCATGCAACGCCGCCTCAAGGACCGTGTCGTGGTGGTGGCGGTCAGCGTGGATGTGGATGAGGACGTGTACAAGAAGTTCCTGCGCGATTACAACATTGACTTCCTGACCGTCCGCGACCCGGAGCAGAGCAGCGCCCGGCTTTACCGTCCCACCGGCTTCCCCGAGACTTTCATCATCGACGAACGGGGAGTGGTGCGGCGCAAGTTTATCGGCCCAGTTGTCTGGACCAGTCCGGAAGTCGTGAGCTACCTGGAGAAGCTCTCCTCTGCGGAAACGCGCACCGCCGAGTTGCCTACAGCTCCAGCCTCCGCAGGCGCAACGAATTCCCGATAACCGAGACCGAGCTGAAGCTCATCGCCGCAGCGGCGAAGATGGGGCTCAGCAATCCTGCCGTGCCCAGGAATGGATACAGCACGCCCGCGGCGAAGGGCACGCCTAGCGCGTTGTAGATGAACGCGAAGAACAGGTTCTGGCGGATGTTGCGCATGGTCGCTCGGCTCAGCCGTCGCGCCCGCACGATGCCACCCAGGTCGCCGCGCAGCAGGGTGATTCCGGCGCTCTCCATGGCCACGTCCGTGCCGGTGCCCATGGCGATTCCCACCTGCGCCTGCGCCAGGGCCGGGGCGTCGTTGATGCCGTCGCCCGCCATGGCGATCACGCGTCCCTCCTTTTGCAGCCTCTTCACCACCTCGGATTTCATCTGCGGCAAGACCTCGGCCTCGAATTCCGTGATGCCGAGCTGCCGCGCCACCGCCTCCGCGGTGGTGTGGCTGTCGCCGGTGAGCATCACGACGTGGACTCCCTTGTGTTGCAGAGCCTCAACCGCTGCCTTGGCTGACGCCTTCACTGGATCGGCGACAGCCACCAGCCCTGCCGGCTTCCGATCGATGCCTACCAGCATCACCGTCTGGCCTTCACCGCGGGCCGCCTCGGCGCGCTCGCCCAGTGTGGCCGCTTCAACGCCAAGCTCGGCGAACAGCTTCGCGTTCCCTACCGCCACTTCCCTACCGCTCACCTTGCCCACCACTCCCTTGCCGGTCAGGGACCGGAACTCGCGCGCCTCACCCAGATTCACCTTCCGCTCTCCGGCGCCCGCCACCAGCGCCGCCGCCAGGGGATGCTCACTGGCCCGCTCCAGGCTCGCCGCCAGCCCCAGTACCTCGCTCTCGTGGAAACCCGGTAGCGCCATCACCGACATCAGTTTCGGCTTGCCTTCGGTCAGCGTGCCCGTCTTGTCCACCACCAGCGTGTTTACCTTCTCCAGAATCTCCAGCGCTTCCGCGTTCTTGATAAGCACGCCGGCGCGCGCTCCCCGTCCCGTGCCCACCATGATGGCCATGGGCGTGGCTAGCCCCAGGGCGCACGGGCAGGCGATGATCAACACCGCGACTGCGTTCACCAGCGCATAGGCCAGCCTCGGCTCCGGTCCATACAGCGACCACACAACGAAAGTGGCAACCGCAACCGTCACCACGGCCGGCACGAAGTAGCCGGAAACCACGTCCGCCAGGCGCTGGATGGGCGCGCGGCTGCGTTGCGCCTCCGCCACCATGCGCACGATCTGCGCCAGCAGCGTTTCCGCGCCCACTCGTTCCGCCCGCATCACCAGGCCGCCCGTGCCGTTCACCGTCGCTCCCGTGAGGCGGTCGCCCGGATTTTTTTCCACTGGCAGCGATTCCCCCGTGATCATGGACTCGTCCACACTGCTCGCGCCCTCCAGCGCTACCCCATCCACAGGGACTTTCTCCCCTGGCCGCACTCGCAACCGGTCTCCCGGATGGATGCGATCCAGCGAGACATCTTCTTCACTGCCATCGGGACGGAGGCGCCGCGCCGTCTTGGGAGAAAGGTCGAGCAGCGCGCGGATGGCGCTCGAGGTCTGGCTGCGCGCCTTCAGCTCGAGCACCTGCCCCAGCAACACCAGTACGGTGATGGCCGCTGCCGCCTCGAAATACACGGCCGGCTGTCCATGATGTAGGAACGACTCCGGAATCATTCCCGGCGCCAGCGTCGCCAGCACGCTGTAACCGTAGGCCGCAACTACGCCCATGGAGATGAGCGTGAACATGTTGAGGTGGCGGTGCACGAGCGACTGCCAGCCGCGCTCCAGCAGCGGCCATCCGCACCACAGCACCACCGGCGTCGCCAGCAGGAACTGCAACCACACCAGAAGCCGTCCCGAGATGGCCTGCGATACCGGTTGCCCGGGCAGCAGCATGTCCGCCATCGTCAGCAGCAGCAACGGTGCGCCCAGCGCCACGCCCGTCCAGAAGCGGCGGGACATGTCCTCCAGTTCGGGATTCTTCTCCTCCGCCGCGGTGATCGTCTTGGGCTCGAGCGCCATGCCACAAATGGGACATGCGCCCGGCTCTGAGCGAACGACCTCCGGATGCATCGGGCAGGTGTATTCCACCCGGGGTCCCGGCGGCGCCAGCGGCTCCAGCGCCATGCCACAGAGCGGGCACGGCGTTCCCGCTTTCTCTCGCACCTCGGGATGCATCGGGCACGTGTACATCTCTTCCCTGCCCGCGGCCGGCGTGGGTTTGGCGGGCGCGATTGAGACCATCTGCCCTGCCGGCATGGCAGCGGTTGTGGGCCGCGAGAGATATTTCTGAGGATCCGCCTGAAACTTGGCCACGCAGTGCGTACTGCAAAAATAATAGGTCTTGCCGTCGTGCTCCGCCGTCCCGGCAGGCTTCGCCGGGTCTACCGTCATGCCGCATACCGGGTCGATCTCGCCTCCGCCGGCCGCGTGCTTGGGCGCAAGGATTGGGAACGCCGATCCCCCATGCGCCGCGTGGTCCTTCCCGTCGTGTTCCGCCATGAGTCGCGATCCTTTCTGGGCTAAGCGCCTTGGCCCGCGAGTCGACAGCAGTCCTCCGCGTCGTTTGGCTTCGCCCGCGTGAACGGCTTGCTCTATATTAGATTGTGGACGCGGAATTCGGACGCTAACCTGGCCGCGTCAGCGCCGCCATGACTGCTGTCGAAGTCGTCTATCGCTACGGTTTGCCTCCCACGGAGAATGATCTGCGCGCACTTTCCACAGTGCGGGAGGTCTACGGTGTGCGCCGCATCGAGTTGGACGCGACCTCGCGCACCATCCGGGTGGAGTACGACGCCTCGCGCCTCAGCGCCGCCGAGATCTCTTCTCTGCTCCGCCGCGCCGGCTTCGACCTGCAGGAACAGGTCGCTTTGATTTGATATGGTCAATCTGCATCGGCGCGCGAATGGCGCGCATCTCTAGCTACGCCCATGCCCAAGCATATCGGAATCGTGGCCTGCAGCGCCGAGGGCGCCGCGCTGTGTTATCGCACCCTCTGCACCGAGGCCCCGGCGCTCATGGGCCCGCATCAGCATCCCGAGGTCAGCCTGCATACTTTTCCCCTCGGCCGCTATATGGAATATCTCTACCGCGATGACTGGGACTCTGTCGGAGACCTGATGGCCGAATCCGCGCGCAAGCTGGCGTCTATCGGCGCCGAATTCTGTATCTGCCCGGACAACACCATCCACCAGGTCTTTGCACGCGCCACCGCGAACTCACCCGTCCCCTGGCTGCACATCGCCGAGGTCGTCGCCGAGGAAGCCGTCCGGCGCGGCTTCCGCCATCTGGGCGTGCTCGGCACCCGCTACCTGATGGAAGGCCCGGTCTATCCGGAGAAACTCGCGCCACGCAGCCTCGCGCACAGCATCCCCGGACCGGAGCAGCGCGCTCGCATCAACGCCATCATCTTCGACGAACTGGTGAACGGCCGCTTTCTGCCCGAGTCTCGCGGTTACTTGGTGGACGTGATCGGCGGACTGAAGCAACAGGGCTGCGACGCCGTCGTGCTGGGCTGCACCGAGATTCCGCTCATCATCTCCGATGCCGACTCGCCGCTGCCCACCCTCGACTCCACGCGCCTCCTGGCTCGCGCCGCGCTGCGCAAGGCTCTGGAGTGAGTTTTCCGCTCGCTGCTATAATCGTGTTCAGTTGACCCCTGCGCGCCCTTAGCTCAGTTGGATAGAGCGTCTGGCTACGAACCAGAAGGTCGGGAGTTCGAATCTCTCAGGGCGCGCCAGTTTTCCACACGTCTTGCCTTCCTGGCAGTCTGGGTACAAGCAGGAGTTCTCATGGCGATTGCTGTCGTTTACAGGCCACCCGCGATGACGGCCGAGCAATACAAGGCCAGTTGGAGCGGGAGCGGGAACCCGCCGGTGGCGGTGCCGCCAGGGCTGCTGTTTCACGCAGGGATCGGAGAGGGCGATTCATTCTTTACTGTCAGCATTTGGGAATCCCATGAAGCCTACGACGCATTTGCGCCTTTGTTCAGTCTTACGATGCGGAAATGCGGGTTCGAATTGGGACAGCCCGTCATCCTGCCCGTGCACCGTTACATCGCGCCGTAACGGTACTCCGCGACTACTATCCGCGGAACAGCAGATTCTGAAATCGTCCCCCAGGGCGCGCCAGATTTCCCAAGCGTCTATAATGCGCGACACGCATGGGGCTCTCTTCCGGCACTAAGCTCGGTCCATACGAAATCGTCGAGCCGCTGGGCGCGGGCGGAATGGGCGAGGTGTATCGCGCCCGCGATACCCGCCTGGACCGCACCGTCGCGGTGAAGGTCCT
>DATIGQ010000130.1 GCA_035454605.1 Terriglobales bacterium | reverse complement strand
GACGACAAGCTGCCCAATGCCAGGATGTCCATCGCCCAGGCCGTAGGCCACAAGCCTATGGCCATGGCGGAGTGGAAGAACTACGAAAAGAAATAGCCGTGCTCCAGCGGACCTACGGCAAAGCAAGAGCTCGCTTCGGCGAGCTCTTATTTCTTCAGTCCCGCCGGCCAGTTCAGCACCAGGGTCATGCTGGGCGGCTCGGATTGTGTTGGTTCGGGAATCAAAAGCTGGCGGCCGTCCTCGGTAGCATCGAAGCCGTTGTCGAACGCGAAATTACGGGGCAACGGAAAGAGCGCGCGGGGTGTGCCCGTCTGCAGTTTCAGCCCCAACTGCACAGAGACCGCCATAAGCTGCCGATCGAGATTCAGATAGAACAACTCTTTGCCGTCGCGCCGCCAAACCGGCCATCTTCCGCCGCCGCTTGAGATCTGGGTTCCTTCACCGCTTCCGGAGAACGGCTGAAGATAGACCTCAAACTGTCCCGACTCATCTGAGGCGTAAACGATCCAGTGGCCGTCAGGAGAGAAGCGGGCGTAGCTTTCGTTGAATTTCGTCTCCCGCAGCGGGGTGGGTTTGTGCTCGCCCGAAAGAGGCAACCGTAAAATATCCATTCCCGTTTCCCGGCTGTCCCGCCCGAACAACAGGTAGCGTCCGTCGGGCGAGACGTCCGTAGCCAGCAGCACTCTGCTTGTGGCGCCGGTGAACAAGGTTTCCTCTTCGCCGGACGCACGGGCGGGCTTGGCATAGATGCCGCCCTTTCCACCCACCATCGTGTCGTAGTAGATATGGCTGCCGTCGTGCGACCACACCGCCGTGGCGCTGGCGGGAAAAGAATGCTGTGTCAGGCGCTGCCAATGGTTGCGTTGCAGATCGTACGTCCACAAGTCGCCGGTATGCGTGAGCCAGTCGTAACTTCCCGCAACCACCCGAGTCCCATCCGGGGAAAGTCGCGGCTGGACGTAGTCGGTGGAATCGGGGATCACACCCAGTTGCTTGCCGGATCGGTCGCGCCACACCAGTTGCGTGTGATCCGGATTCTGGATGAAGTAAGCCAGCACGCCGTTTTCTGACGCCGAATATGCCGCTCCTCCATGCAGTCCTACGAAATGCAGCTGCTCTTTGACCAAGGGTATGGCTTCGCCGCTCAAGCGCTGGGATTGGGCGTCGAAGGGCTGCGTCATCAGAATCCCCTGGCGTGAAAAGAGCAGGTATCCCGGCGCAGAATAGTAGGCGTTCGAAGCGTCGCGCAGCAGCGGCCGGGCCTCGACGGAATCCAGGCTTCCGACCAGCACCTCATGAATCTTGTCACGCGCCAGCGCGGTGAACAGGAAATGCTTCCCATCGGGGAGAAAGTTCGGCCAAGCATGCAAAAACACTTTTCCTCCCGGATCGAACTTTGTTGCCGGCTTGGGAGCGCAGTCTTCCGAGGTGATGCGCAGGATCGGCCCCCCCTCCATGCTGGTCAGCAGAAACACGCCCTCCCGGTTCCAGGTGGCGCTGGCGGCAATGATGTGGTCACACACGGTTTCTGGCAAGCCTCCGAGCACGGAGACGCGCTTGAGCTTGCCATCGGCGAAGAATCCGACCCACTTGCCGTCGGGCGACCAAAAGGGCGCTTGCGCACCTTCCGTGCCTTCCGGGCGCTGGCCTGCCAGCGAATCCAGCGAACGCACCCAGAGGAAGCGCTTTCCCGAATCTTCCACGCCGATAGCCGCCAGGGAGCGACCGTCGGGAGAAAGAGCGAGGTCGAACTGGTCGAAGTGCGCGTTCTCCGGGGGCGGGAGGGAGAACCGCACCACCGCCGGGACGGCGGGAGCACGCCGCACATATCCCACGCCCAGCGCAATCGCCAGCAACGCCAGCGCCGCTGCGCAACCCCAGGCGATGCGCTCTCGCCGCTTGCGTCGGGCCGCCACCGGCACCGGCACGCCCGCTTCCGATCCCGCTTCCGCGATCCACTTCAATTGCAGCAGCACGTCATGCGCGGTCTGGATGCGTTCTTCGGGATCCTTTGCCAAACACGCCTTCACAACCCGTTCCAGCGCCGGAGGTGTCAGCGGCTGCAGTTGCGCGATGGGCGGCGGCTCCGAGGAAAGAATGGCGGCGATCAGGCTGGCCCGCGTCTTGCCTTGGAAGGCCGGGCGTCCCGTCGCCATTTCATAGAGCACGACTCCCAGCGCGAAGATATCGGCGCGCGCGTCCGCTTCCTTGCCTTCCAGAACTTCCGGCGCCATGTACTGGAAGGTGCCGACGACGATTCCCCGGTCGGTCAGCTTCTGGTCCTCGGTCACCAGCTGCGACAGGACCGTCGTCATGGGTGCCGCAACCTGTGCCAGCTTGGCCAGACCAAAGTCCATGAGCTTGACGCCGCTCTTGGTCAGCATGATGTTGCCCGGCTTCAGATCGCGATGCACGATCCCCTGACGGTGCGCCTTGTCCAACGCATCGGCGATCTCGCGGCCGTACTGCAACAACTGCTCGGTGGAAAGCGCACCCCGTTGCAGGCGATGGGCCAGGGTTTCGCCTTCCAGGTACTCCATGACCAGAAAGTCGGTGCCGTCCTGATGGCCGACGTCGAAAAGGGAACAAATGTGGGGATGATTCAGGCTGGAGATGGTGCGGGCTTCGCGCTCGAAGCGTTGCCGCAATTCCCGATCGCCGGCCGAGGCGGCCGGCAGCACCTTGATCGCCACCGTACGGCCCAGGCGGGTATCACGGGCGCGATAGACTTCGCCCATGCCACCGGCGCCCACGGGCGACTCGATCTCGTAGGGTCCCAGCCGCGCTCCCCCTGCAAGGGCCATGGGTCAGCTCACGTGCGGGGATTATAGTGCGGGGGGCGACTCCGCCGTAGCGGGTTTCTCGGTCGGCGCTTCCAGCTTTGGGCGCTTCCGATGCCACTCGGTGGCTTCCTGGTATGCCCGGGCCACGGCCAACATGGTGGCTTCTCCGTAGAGGTTGCCCAGGAACGTCAGGCTGGTGGGTGTTCCGTCGGTGCGGAAGCCGTTGGGCAGAATCACCGCCGGATGGCCGGTCAGATTCGTCGCAATCAACTGCGGTCCGGTGGTGGGCGCCACCACCACATCCACGCTCTCGAACACCTTGGCCATAGCTTGCTGGCCCAAGGTGCGGGCGCGGCTGGCGTTCACGTATTCGACCGCCGGAATGAAGCGGGCGACGCGGAAGATGTTCGGCCAGTCGTTCTCCTTCTGGCCGACCAGGAGCTTGTCGCGGCCGCTGCGCGTCAGCTCGTCGAACGCCGCGGCGCATTCCGATTCGAGCATGGTGAGCATGGCGTCGTACGGCAATCCGGGCAACTCCACTTCGATCAGCTTGATGCCCAGCCGGGAAAAGACTTCGAGCGCCGCCATGTCGTGGCGCATGGCTTCTTCGCGTCGCGCCTTGTCTTCGGGTTTTTCTTCGCGGTCCTTGGGTGGCTTGCGGTCGAACTGCGCCCGGAAGTACCCCACGCGCAGGGTGCGCGGATCGAGCGAGGCGTCCCAGTTGAAGGGCAGGTCGCGCACGGTGCGATCGCGGCCGTCGGGGCCGCGCATGGCGTCGAAGACCATGGCGCAGTCCTCCACGGCGCGGCAAATGGGGCCGAGCTTGTCCATGCTCCAGGAGAGCGCCATGGCGCCGGTGCGCGGCACGCGCCCGAACGTGGGACGCAACCCGGTGGTGCCGCAGCGCGTGGAAGGCGAAGAGATCGAGCCCAGCGTCTCCGATCCGACGGCGAAGGCCACGCAACCGGCGGCGGTGGCCGAGGCCGAGCCCGCCGAAGAGCCGCTCGATCCTTGCTCGGGCTTCCAGGGATTGCGGGTCATGCCCCCGAACCAGACGTCGCCCAGGGCCAGCGCGCCCAGCGTCAGCTTGGCAATCAGCACAGCTCCGGCGGCGTCCAGCCGCTTCACGACTTCGGCGTCCTCGTCGAAGGTCTGCTGCTCAAATCCATTGGCGCCCCAGGTGGTGGGATAGCCTTTCACGGCCAGCAGGTCCTTGGCGCCCCACGGCAGTCCGTGCAATGGGCCACGCCAGCGGCCGCGGGCCAGGTCGCGGTCGGCTTCCCGGGCCTGCGCCTGGGCGCGGTCTTCGGTGAACGCGACCACGAACTTGAGCAGCGGGTCGTAGCGCTTCAGCCGCTCCAGGTACATCTCCGTCAGCGCTCCCGACGATACCTTGCGCGCCCGCACCAGCGCGGAAAGTTGCCGCGCACTCCAGAAAGCTACGTCTTCCAGATCCTTGGGCACAGCGCTGGTGCTCACAGGGCTCAGGCGCATGCGCCGCTTCGCGGTCGCAAACTTCATGCCCGGCAAGACCGGATCGAACAGCAGTGACGGTGCTACCGAGTTGGCGAGCTGCAACTTGCGGATGGCCTCGAAGTTCTCAATCTGCTCATTCAGACCCTTGACCATCAGGTCCTTGTTCTCGTCGGCGATCTCGATGCCGGCCAGGTTGGCGGCATTGGCGATCATTTCCTTGCTGACTTCCTTCTTGCCCTCGGCGGCCGCCCACAGCGCGCCGGGGAAGAGCGTCGAAGTCACACCGAAAGTGGAAAGAAAGGAAAGAAAAGCGCGGCGATCCGAGAGCAGCGTAGACATGGCGGGGGATTATAGCGCTGGCCGGCGGCAAGGGATTGGAAGGGTTAGTCGGCCGGCGGCAGGCCCCAGGAGAATCTGCCGGCCTCGGTTTCGGGGTCCTTCTCCGAGCGACGCGAGAGCAGGTAGTAGTTGGTTTGTTCGAGCGTGTCGCCCACTTTCATTTCGCGCAGCGGGCCCAGAGTCTCCAGCTCGATATAGGGCAGGGGATCGGGATTGGTCCAGACCTCTACGCTGCTGCCCTGGTCGGGATAATCGGCCTGCGGTTGCCGGCGGTCGGTCATGACGGCCAGCACATACCGGTGGTCCATCCATACCAGGTGCTCGCCATCGGTGCCGATCTTCGTACCGCGGGCGGGATCGCGCGTGAGCGAGAGCCGGTTCGGTCCCACCGTCAGGTCGCGGGGCGGAGCCTCGGTCAGCGGACGGTAGCCCTGCGGGTTCCGCGAATCGCGCGGAACGAAAACGCGCTCGGGTTCGTCGAGCTGTGTGATTACCCAGACGGAGACGCGCACCGGGGCGCCGCGGACCTTCTCGTAGATGGTGGTGATTCGCATGCCCGCTCCGTCGGCGTCCAGGCGAATGCGCCGGCGCACGCGGATGCCGTACGCGCGGCTGACCGATGAAACCAATTCCACCTCGCCGCGCCCTAAGCGCGCCTTCACCGGCATGGCGTCGAAGGTGGCTGGCGGCGGCCACTCCCGGTCGGTCATCCGTTTCCAGTCGGCCTGGGGAGCCGGCCAGCTCTTGTCGCCGCCGAAGTTGATCCATTCGCGTGAGTCCGGATCGGGCTTCTTCCCGTCCAGAAGGCGGTTCTCCCAGAGGGGGCCATCTTCCTCACCGGCGAAGCGAAACTGCATCACGCGCCCGATGTTGGGCACGACCACCGCCTCCACCTGTCCGTTGCTCAACAAGATGGAGCCGGGCCAGCCGTGGTAGGTGATGCGCCGCGTGGCAATGGAGTTCGCCGGCCGCTTCGTCGCCTGAGGCGGCGACGCAGGGGCAGCCAGCGTTCCCAGCAAGAGGAGGACGAGTGCGAAGCGAAAGCGCATGACCAGACCATTATCCGGCGGAAAACCGGCGCGCGAAACAGAAGGGGGCAAAAACTAAGGACCCCGAGGTTCTGTCGAACCTGCTGTCCTCGGCCAGTAGCTCGCGTTAGACCCTTGCCGACCTGCTTTCGCCGCTTCCTTGCGGGTTGCGACGCGCGATCCTTAGTCAGGGTTTCCCCTGAAGCTCGGGCTCCGGGCTCACCGCCAACCGGGACAACCGGTCAACGCCTCGGGGTCCTATCTTGCCTTTGACTTCGTTTCCCGTTCCTCTCGACCAGCAGCTCGCTTGTTGACCCTCACCGACCCTCCGCGCTGTCACCTCGAGAGCGACTGCGGTGATACGGCTCGAGCCCCGGACTCACCACCAACCGGCGAAACTAAGAAACTGTCAAAGAACGGGTGCCTTTTTACTCTTCCTGCAAATGGAGTCAAGAGAAAATACGCACCTGTATCATCTGTGTTTACAATAAGTTGCAGGTCGTCCACAGGTGGACGCCGCGAGAAATGTGCAGTTCGCGCGTGCCATGCGATGCAGAGCCGCCAACAGCGCGGTTTGGGTCGTTTCGCGATTGTGAAAATCCAGGGAAAATCCACGCTGGAACCGCTGAACGATGTCCGCAGACGCGCCCTCACATACTTTGGTGAGTCGATTGCGCGGGCCGATTTTGGCCACGGTGGCAAACTTGGGCGCATACAATCGCGGGAAGGAGGAAGAGACATGCGTGATTTCGAATTCTCCCGCGATCGAGTGGTGGACGTGGGTGGCAGTGCCGCGCGCCTGGTGATAGGCGTCGTGGTCGGCCTGTTTCTGATGATTCTGCTGTGGTCGGGAGTCGCCACAGTGCCGACTGGACACGTCGGAGTGCTGACGCTGTTCGGCCGGGTAACGGGCGACGTGCTGCCCGAAGGGATTCACCTGGTGAATCCTCTGAAAGCCAATCACATCATGGAAGTGCGCACCCAGCAGATCAAGGAAACAGCCAGCGTGCCTTCGAGCGAGGGCCTGGTCGTCGGATTGGACACTTCCCTGATCTTCCATCTGACGCCCAGCGAGGCCGCCAAGGTTTACCAGTTCATCGGACCGGATTACATCGAGCGCATCGTGGAACCGACGCTGCGCTCGGCCATCCGCTCGGTGACCGCGGCCCACTCAGCCAACGCGCTCTACAGCAGCGCCCGCGAACAAGTGGCGGACCAGATTCGCAGCGAACTGGAGCGCGACCTTGGCAAGCGCGGCATCGTGGTGGAGGCGGTGCTGTTGCGCGACATCCAGCTTCCGGCCACGCTCAAACAGGCCATCGAAACCAAGCAGCGCGCCGAGCAGGAGTCGCTGGCCATGTCCTTCCGTTTGCAAAAGGAGAAGCAGGAAGCCGAGCGCAAGCGCATCGAGGCCGAAGGCATCCGCGACTTCCAGCGCACCGTGGCCCAGGGCATCAGCGACCAACTGCTGACATGGAAGGGCATCGAGGCCACGGAAAAGCTGGCCGAGAGCAACAACAGCAAAGTGGTGGTGATCGGCAATCCGAAGAACGGACTGCCCATCATTCTGGGACAGTAGAAACGCTGCGCGCCGACGGCGCTGCTACCATACTGCGCGTGTCCACGCTGCTTGAGGTCCGCGATCTCACGGTCGAGTTCCCCGCGGTCGGCGCGTGGCACGCGGCGGTGCGCGACCTGAGCCTGCAAATCTCCCCGGGCGAGACCCTCGGGCTGGTGGGTGAGTCCGGCTCCGGCAAATCGGTAGCGGCGCTCTCTCTGCTGGGCTTGCTGCCGCCGCAGGCTCGCGTGCGGGGCCGGGCTTCGCTCGACGGACAAGACCTTTTCGCCTGCACAGAAGAGGAGATTCGCCGGGTGCGCGGGGCGCGCATCGCCATGGTCTTCCAGGAGCCCATGACCGCGCTCAACCCGGTGATGCGCGTGGGCGACCAGGTCGCCGAGGCGGTGCTGGCGCATGACCCCCGATTCGACAGGGCCGCGGCGTGGCAGCGCGCGGTCGCGTCGCTTTGCGACGTGGGCATCCCCGAACCCGAGCAACGTGCCCGCGACTATCCCTTCCAGCTCTCCGGCGGGATGCGCCAGCGGGTGATGATCGCCATGGCCATCGTGAACCGGCCACAACTGCTCATCGCCGACGAGCCCACCACCGCGCTCGACGTCACGGTGCAGGCCCAGATCCTGGACCTGCTCAAGGAGCTACGGCAAAAGTTCAGCCTGGCCATGCTTTTCATCTCGCATGACCTGGGCGTGGTTTCCCAGGTGGCCGACCGCGTGGCTGTGCTCTACGCCGGATGCCTGGTGGAGTCCGCTGCCGCCGGCGACATCTTTGCCCAGCCGCGGCACCCCTACACGCGCGGGCTGCTGGAATCGGTGCCCACGCTGCGCACCGATCGCGGCCGTCCCCTGGCTTCCATCGAGGGCACGGTACCGCCCATCACCGCGCAGCCACCCGGTTGTCCATTCGAGCCCCGCTGCCCGCTGCGCGAGCCCGAGTGTGCCGCAGCCCTGCCTCCGCTCGAAGAAGCGGCTCCCGGGCACCTGGTGCGCTGCCCGGTGGCGCTCCGCCGGTAACCCTTGGCTCGTGACGCTGGTCACGTCGCCGTTTGCGGCGGGTGATTTATAATCGCGCGATTCGAACGACAACCCCTGTGCGCCTATTGCTGATCGCCGATATTCACTCCAGCCTCGAAGGGTTCGAGGCCACGATGGCCGCAGCTCCGGCGCACGACGTCATCGTCAACCTGGGCGACGTGGTGGGTTACGGCGCCGCGCCCAACGAGGTCACCGATCGCTGTCGCGCGCTGAAGTGCCTCACCGTGCGCGGCAACCATGACAAGGCTTGTTCCGGGGTCTCGGGGGTCGAGAGCTTCAATCCCATTGCCGGCCTGGCCGCGCTCTGGACCAAGCAGGCGCTTACGCCCGAGAACCTCGATTGGCTCAAGCAGCTTCCCCAGGGCCCGCTGAAGTTGGATTCGCTCGCCGACGCGCAGTTCGTGCACGGCTCGCCGCTCGACGAGGACGAGTACGTCATCGTCATCCGCGACGCGGTGGAGCCCCTGCTGCGCAGCGAACTGCCGCTGACCTTTTTCGGCCACACCCACATCCAGGGCGCGTTTTCCCTCGAGGCCGACGTGGTCGAGACCATCCGCCCGAACTATCGGTTGCCGAACGAAAAAGAGAGCTACCAGATTCCGCTGCGCAAGACCGCCCGCTACCTGATCAATCCCGGGTCGGTCGGCCAGCCTCGCGATGGCGACCCCCGCGCCGCCTTCGCTCTGTTCGACAGCTCCGACTACAGCATCAGCTTCCATCGCGTGCCCTATGACATCGGAGCGGCGCAGAAAAGAATCCAGGCCGCCAAGCTGCCCGAGCGCCTGGCCACCCGCCTGGCCGATGGAAGGTAAGTAAGTGGCCAGTGGGTAGTTCTTTCGTCTCCCCTTCGTGGTTTGCTTTACACTCGCCCCATGTCCCGTCCGGCACGTAAGCCCGGCTCGCTGTTTGAGGCGCACGACAGACCGGCCGCAGGGCCTCCTGCCGGTCACATCGTCGCGCGCGTCGATGGCGGGTCGCGCGGCAATCCGGGTCCGGCCGCCTACGGGGTGATCATTGAGGACGCTTCCGGCAAGAAGCTGGCCGAGTTGAGCGAGTACCTCGGGCAGAAGACCAACAACCACGCCGAGTACTGCGGTCTGATCGCCGCCCTCGACTACGCCCGCGCGCACGGCCAGAACGCGTTGCGCGCGCTGGCCGACTCGGAACTCCTGGTGCGCCAGATGCGCGGCCAGTACAAGGTGAAGAGTCCCGAACTGCGGCCGCTCTTTGAGCGCGCTAGAGCGTTAACCGCTCAACTCGACTGGTTCGTTATCGAGCACGTGCCGCGCGAGCAGAACCGTGCCGCCGACCGCCTGGCCAACCAGGCCATGGACAAAGGCTCGGGCAAGCCCAAGCCGGCAGAAGTCGGTGGCGTGGTGCGAGGAGGCGTGGTGGTGCTGGACCAAAATCTCCCCGAAGGCGCGAGGGTACGTGTGCGCACGGTTTCATGAGTGCGAGGCAGGACAGCAAGGGCTCTTCCGAAGCGCGACCCCAGGTCAGAATCCAGGACTTCTATTCCGACTATCTGCCGCCATTCGACGCTCGGGCCGTCGTTGCTCGCTTGATCGATGCTGTGCCGGCCAAATATTTGCGGCGGCTTGATGCGATTGTGCTGACAAATCAGGGCTCGCTCTCCCGGGACCGACGGCGCTCACCCACAATGTCGCGGAAGCGCAAGGTTAGGATTAGGGATGCCGCTGGTTTGTACCATCAGGAATGGCAGGGCAAGCCCGCGTGGATCGAAGTGTTCGTAGATCGAATCATCGGGGACAGTGAACGGAGCGTCCGCTGGAGGATTCCACTTGTTCGCGAGATGTTTGTAGGTGAGGTCGTCTATCACGAACTCGGGCACCACGTACATAAGGTTCTAAGACCCGAGTTCCGTGAGCGCGAAGACGTAGCGGACGATTGGTCGACGCGCTTTCTTTCGGCCTACATTCGCCGCAATTACTGGTACTTGCTTCCGGTCGCCTACCTCATCAAGCTAGTCCTCCGGGTCGGGCGCGCATTGGGGCTTGTGAAACCTGACTGATTCGTGTTTATCAGCGTTCACCCGCCGAAAGAATCTTATTTTCCGCCCAGTTCCCGCTTCACGATCTCGCTCACCGTCTTGCCCTCGACGCGTGTCCCGGCGGCCTGGAACCGGCTCATGACATTCTTCATGACCGCGCCCATGTCTTTCATCCCCGGCGGCGCTCCTGAAGCCGCGCCCATTTCGCCGATC
>DATIGQ010000129.1 GCA_035454605.1 Terriglobales bacterium | reverse complement strand
TGGCCTCCGACGAGCGCTCTGGACCCAAGTATCTGAACTCGCCGGAAACCCCCGTCTATTCCAAGTCGCGCGTGCTGTTCAATCTCGACCGCGCCCGCGAGGCCATCCGCAAGCTCGACTACGCCATCCTGGTCGAGGGCCAGATGGATTGCATCGCCGTCGATGCCGCCGGTTTCCACAACGTCATCGCCAGTTCCGGCACGGCCTTTACCGAAGCCCAGGTCCGGCTGCTGGCCCGCTTCACCCGCAACCTCGTCGTCAATTTCGATCCGGATACCGCTGGCGCCGCCGCCGCCGAGCGCTCCCTGGCCCTGCTGGTTTCGGAAGACTTCCACGTCAAGGTGCTGACCCTCGAGCCGGGCTTCGACCCGGACCTCTTCCTGCGCCGCCGCGGCCGCGAGGCTTACGCCCGTGCGCTGCGCGATTCGCAGAAGTATTTCGACTACCTCATCGAGCGCGCTCGCTCTTCGTTTCCCGCCCGCACGGCGGAGGGCAAAGTACAGGCCGTGAACTTCCTGCTGCCCCACATCCACCGCGTTCCCAATCGCATTGCTCGCGACGAACTGGCCGCGGAAATCGCCCAGAAGCTGAATATTGATTCCGCCGTTCTGCGTCAGGAGCTGCGTCACGCTGCCGCCACCCGCACCGCTACGGTGCGCCCTGCGGCCGAGCCCCAGGCTACCGATGCGGAACGCATCCTCATCCGCGCCTTGGCTTCGGGCGGCCAGCTCCCGGTCGAGCCCGGCGGCAATCCGGTCTCCGAACCGGCCGAGCAGCTCGACCCCGCCCGACAGGCGCGCTACGTGCTCTCTGCCGAGCGCCTGCACGAGGGCTTGGCCGCCGAGTCCCTGCTGGAAGTTCTGCTCCAGAAGGAAGAGGATGCCGACGCCCTCACCCTTCCCCTCTCCGATTCCGACCGCAGCCTGCTGGCGGCGGTTCTCATGGACGAACGCGAGGAGCTGACCTCCGACCTGCTGGAGGGTGCCATCGAGGCCCTCCGCCGCCGTCATCTGGAGCGGCGTCGCCGCCAGCTCAAGACGGAGATTGCCGATGCCGAGCGCCGCAGCGACTCCGCCGCCCTCACTCGCCTGCTGCAGGAAAAAGTGGACATTGACCGCGTCCTTGCCACTCACTGAGGTCCTGGCTTGCCAGAAACGGGCCTAACAGCCTATTTTTTCTTTCACTTAAAGGAATCCAAACCGCCCTGTGCCGCGTCTAATTTGTAAGGTTAGGGCTGTTGTGGCACCAACCCCGGAGCAGGCGGCGGCTGCGTGTGCGAAGGGCGCGTGGTGGGCAAGATGCGGTTTGTGCTAACATTGCTTGGTTTCGTGTCTTCTCTGCGGCGACTCCATCTTCCCGGCAGTTCCTTGGTATCCATGTGCCCCGGCACGGGTGTTGCCGGGCGGCGGAATGAGGATTGACTGGTTTGGCTCTCGACGACAAGTTCGACGACATCAAGAAACTGATCGACGCCGGCAAGGAAAAGGGCTACCTCACCTACAGTGAGGTCAACGACCTGATTCCCCACGACGTCCATTCGCCCGAGGACCTCGACGACCTGCTCACCACCATCGGCACGCAGGGCATCGATGTGCTCGACCAGCCCAAGCTCCCCAGCTCGGAGTTGGAGAAGAAGTTCGAGCAGGAGCTGGAAGGCGGCGAGGACGTCGAGCTCGATCTCACCCCCGGCGCGCTGGAAAAGACCAACGACCCCGTGCGCATGTACCTGCGCGAGATGGGCACCGTACCCCTGCTCACCCGCGAAGGCGAGGTCGAGATCGCCAAGCGCATTGAGCGCGGCCAGCTCCGCGTGCTGAAGGCTCTTTCCCGGTCCCCCATCGTCATCCGTGAGGTTCTCTCCGTCGGCGAGGACGTGCGCAAGGGTGTGCGCAGCGTCAAGGAGATTGTCACCTTCGTGGATGAGGAGGAGATCACCGAAGAGATCCTCCTCAACCGCATCAAGGGCGTCCTCCGCCAGGTCGAGGACCTGCATAAGCATTACAAGCGCGCCCAGCAGCTCTCCGAGCGCCTGCAGAAGATCCCCTTCAAGAAGAAGGCGCGCCTGTACATGCGCGTCCGGGGCAAGCTGGCGCGGGAAATCGTCGAGATCTCGCTCATCATCCGCCACTTTGGTTTCACCAATCAGGAGCGCAAGCGGCTAATCGAGCGCGTCAATAAGACGGTCGACGTCATGCGCTCTCTCGACCGCCAGGTCTCCAGCCTGGAAAAGAAGATCGACGCCACCCGCAGCGAGGAGCTCAAGAAGGAATACCGGCGCACCCAGCGCCAGAGCCGCAGCGACCTGGAGCGCCTGGAGTCGGAGGCCGGCGTCACCTTCCACGAGCTGCGCCGCACCCAGCGCGAAATCATCCAGGGCGAGATGGATGCCGAACAGGCCAAGCGTGAGCTCATCGAAGCCAACCTGCGCCTGGTCGTTTCCATCGCCAAGAAGTACACCAACCGCGGCTTGCAGTTCCTCGACCTAATCCAGGAAGGCAACATCGGCCTCATGAAGGCCGTGGACAAGTTCGAGTACCGCCGCGGCTACAAGTTCTCGACCTACGCCACCTGGTGGATTCGCCAGGCCATCACCCGCGCCATCGCCGACCAGGCCCGCACCATCCGCATCCCGGTGCACATGATCGAGACCATCAACAAGCTCATCCGCACTTCCCGGCAACTGGTGCAGGAGCTCGGCCGTGAGCCCACCTCGGAAGAGATCGCCAAGCGCATGGATATCCCCGTGGCCAAGGTGCGCAAGGTGCTCAAGATTGCCCAGGAGCCCATCTCGCTGGAGACGCCCATCGGCGAAGAGGAAGACTCGCATCTCGGGGACTTCATCGAGGATCGCGCCGTCATCTCACCCGCCGAGGCGGTGATCAACGTCAATCTCAAGGAGCAGACCGCTCAGGTCCTTCGCACCCTCACCCCGCGCGAGGAAAAAGTCATCAAGATGCGGTTCGGACTTGAGGATGGCTCCGAACACACCCTCGAGGAAGTCGGCCAGTCCTTCGCCGTCACCCGCGAACGCATCCGCCAGATCGAGGCCAAGGCCCTGCGCAAGCTGCGCCATCCCTCGCGCTCCCGCAAGCTGCGCGCTTTCATGGATGGCGTCCAGGAGTAACGTCCAGACGCCGTTTTGTCATCCTGAGCGAGCGCCGCGAGCTAATACTCCCCGCCCGCAGTCGGCGCGAGCGAAGGATCTTGGGTTTGCCTTTCCTGTGCGGATGCCAAGACCTTGCACCTCGCCTCCGGTGGAGAGTTGAAGAACCGGTTTTCCTCCCCCTTCCACAGTAAATCCCGAAACTTCACAATTTCTTCACACGCCTGCCTGCTTTCCCTGTTGCCCTTGTAGGCGCAATCGCGCACAGTGTCGCGCAACGACAGCGTGCGTAGCGATTGGCGCGTGCTCACTGAGCGGCGCGTCCCCGGCCATGTTCGATAGGGAACAGCCGAGGGCTTCGCACCAGACAGCCCGGCCTGTGCGGCTGGCGCAGGCCGGGTTTTTGTCGGTCGAACCGCCATACTTCCGCAGGGGGATTCTTTTGAGGGTGTTTCATCCGAAGTTACTCGTTTCTTTTGGCATTTTTTGCTTGTAATATTGTTTTCGTAAATTCTTCGCCCCTGTTGCATGGCCACGCTCGACCAAAGCCTCGACCGCGGTCTCCCGGCCAGCGCCGACGCCGAACGCTCGGTGCTGGGCGCCATCCTTCTGGACAACTTTGCTTACAACCAGGCCGCCGAAGTCCTGCGTGCCGAGGACTTCTCCCTCGACTCGCATCGCCGCATTTACTGCCGCATGATGGACCTCAACGAGTCGGGTCGGCCCATCGATCTTGTCACCCTCAGTGAGGAGCTTGCCCGGCGCAAGGAACTGGAGTCGGTTGGCGGTGCCGCTTACATTTCCTCTCTTACCGACGGCGTGCCCCGCCGCACCTCGATCGAGCATCACGTGCGCATCGTGCGCGACAAGGCCATGCTGCGCGGCCTTATCCACGCCGCTAACAGCGCCATCGCGCGTGCTCTGGAGCAAGCGGACCCCGCCGAGGAGGTCCTGGACGCCGCCGAAACCGCCATCTTCCAGCTCTCCGACCAACGCATCAGCCGCGGCTTCTCTGGCATCACCGAGATTGTCCGCGACTCCTTCGGTTCCATCGACGCGCTCTACGAGCGCGGCCAGCGCATCACCGGCCTCGAAACCTATTACGAGGATCTGGACGGCCTTACCAGCGGCCTGCAGCCTTCCGAACTGGTCATCCTGGCCGCCCGCCCGTCGATGGGCAAGACGGCGCTGGCTATCAACATTGCGGAGAACGCGGCCGTGCGGGGTGGCAAGGCTGTGGGCATCTTCTCGCTCGAGATGTCGCGCGAAGCTCTGCTCTTGCGCCTGCTCTGCTCGCAGGCGCACGTGGACTCCCACAAGTTGCGCACCGGCTTCCTCGGCCGTGAAGACTTCCAGCAATTGGTCAACGCGCTGGGCCGCCTGGCCGAGGCTCCCATCTTCATCGACGACACCCCCGGCATCTCCCTGCACGAGATGCGCGCCAAGGCCCGCCGCCTGCAGCAGTCCCAGGGCAAGCTCGATCTGATCGTAGTGGACTACCTGCAGCTCATGTCCGGCGGCGGCGGTCGCCGCTATGAGAACCGTACCCAGGAAGTCTCGGCCATCTCCCGCGGCCTCAAGGGTCTGGCCAAGGAGTTGCGCGTGCCCGTGCTCGCGCTCTCCCAGCTCAGCCGCGCCCCCGAGAGCCGCGGCGGCGACCACCGTCCCCAGCTTTCCGACCTGCGCGAGTCGGGCTCCATCGAGCAGGACGCCGACGTGGTCATGTTCATCTTCCGCGAAGAGGTCTATAAGCCAGAAGACCCCGACCTCGATGGTCTGGCGGAACTCATTATCGCCAAGCAACGCAACGGCCCCACCGGCAAGGTCAACCTGGTCTTCCTCAAGAAGTCCACCCGCTTTGAATCCCGCGCCGGTCAGAGCTGACCTGTTCACTGCCTAGGCTCCACCCGCCGACTCCCAGGTTCGCGGAACGTTATAATCAGACTGCTCGGCAGCTCCTACTCTCCGCTCTGCATCTCTGAAAGTAACCCTCGATGGAATCCCGACCCACCTGGGCTGAAGTCTCGCTTCCTGCGTTGCGCCACAACTATCGCGTTGTGCGCGACCTGGTCGCTCCGGCCACGATCTGCGCTGTCCTCAAGGCCGATGCCTACGGCCACGGCGCCGTCGAGTGCGCGGAAGCGCTGGAAGCCGAAGGCGCGACCTGGTTCGGTGTCACCTCGACCGGCGAGGGCGTCGAGCTTCGCCAGGCCGGCGTCAAGGCCCGCATCCTGCTGATGACCGGCTTCTGGCAGGGTGAAGAGGAAGACGTCCTCCGGTACCAACTCACCCCCGCCGTGTGGGAGCCCATCCACCTCGAACTGCTCGATTGTGCTGCCCGCAGGCTCGGCCCGACCGGGAAGCCGGTTCCCGTCCACCTGAAAGTGGATACCGGGATGACCCGCTTAGGCATCGCCTGGGAAGGCTCGGAAGGCATCGTCGAGCTGCTCAAATCCCTTCCGCGCTTGACGCTCGAGGGTGTGGCCACGCACTTGGCGTCCTCCGAGGTGATGGACGCGGCTGACGTCGAACTCCAGAGCCGTCGTTTCGACCAGGTTCTCGAAGCCCTGGCCAATCGCGGCTGCTCGCCCAAGTTTGTTCACATGGCCAATAGCGCTGCTTTGGCATTGCGTCCAGCCAGTTGGAAGACCATGGTCCGCCCCGGCCTGTGTCTTTACGGTTACTTCTTGAAGTTTCGCAATACCGAAGGCAAGGCCACGGACGCTCCTCCGCCCTTTTCTCCGGAGCCTGTCTTGTCCTGGAAGACCCGTATCCTCACACTGCGTGATGTTCTGGCCGGACAGGCCGTCGGCTATGGCGGCACCTATGTGACGCCCGGACCGTCTCGCATCGCCGTGCTCCCGGTGGGCTACGCGGACGGCCTCAACCGCCAGCTCTCCAACCGCGGCCGGGTGGTGGTGCGCGGCCAGTACGCGCGCATTGTCGGTAACATCTCCATGGACATCACGCTCATCGACGTCACTCCTATCCCCGGCGCCACGGTCGGCGACGAGGTCGTTTTGCTGGGCCGAAACGGTGGTCTCGCCGTCAGCCCTCACGAGCACGCCGCCATCGCTGCCACCGTGCCCTATGAGATTCTTTGCGCCATCTCCAAGCGCGTTCCCCGCCGTTACCTGAAATAGCTCCCGGCCATTGTGTCCCGGGGTAGCCCGGAGTACGATGGCGCCATTCGGGGGCTTGCGACCTGCCGTGTGTCTGCCTCCGGGGCATTTCCACAGGGACGAGCCGTGGACATTCACTCCAGCGAAGACTTGGCAGGCTCGACCGTAGGCCGGTACTTGGTGCGCGAGCGCCTGGGTGCCGGCGGCATGGGCGAGGTCTATCGTGCCGAAGACCCCACCCTCAAGCGCCCCGTCGCCCTCAAGCGACTGGCCGCGCGCCTGCGCGCCGATCCCCACTATCGCCGCCGCTTCCTCAGTGAGGCCGAACGCGCTTCTGCACTGAACTGCGGCAGTATCGCCTCCATCTACGATGTCATCGAGAAGGGCGAGCAGATCTTCCTGGTCATGGAGTACGTCGAAGGCACCACCCTGCGCCGGCGACTCCGCGAACCCATACCGCTTCCCGAGTTCTATCGCGTTGCCGAACAGTGCCTGGAGGCCCTGGCCGCCGCCCACGAGAAGGGCATCATCCACCGCGACATCAAGCCGGAAAACATCATGCTCACGCCTGCGGGCGAAGTGAAGGTTCTCGACTTCGGGCTCGCCCGCCGGCAACTGCTTTCCGAAGAGACCCTCGACAGCTCCCAGCTCACCAGCCACACCTCGGCCCTGGCCGGCACGCCGGGCTACATGGCGCCGGAGCTGCTCCTGGAATCCGATCCCGGACCGCGCTCCGACATTTTCTCGCTCGGCGTTGTCTTCTTCGAGATGCTCCACCGCCGCCATCCCTTCCTCACCCGCAAACTCGTCGTCGGAGACGGCCAGATACTGGGGGAGGAATCGGTCACCACCCACAGCGTGCGCGTGCCAGCGGCCCTTGAGGCCCTCATCAAGCGCATGCTGGCCAAGGACCCCGATGATCGCGTGGCTGCGGCGCGTGAGGCCCTTGCCGAGCTGAGAGCCATCGAACAAGGAGCCACGCTGCCGGTCGTGTCTGCTGGCATCACCATCCAGTTGCGGACCCGCGTGGTGAAAGTGGTGGCCGTCGTGCTTGCCGCACTCCTGGTTGGCATCCTGGCCTGGCAGTTCCGCAAGCCGCCCGTGCCTCCCCAGCGCATCCGCGTCGCCGTGCTGCCGTTCAACAACCAGACCGGCAACGCCGCCCTGGAGCGTTTCCGCATGACCCTCACCCACATGCTGGTGCTCGACCTGACGGGCTCGCCCAACGTCCAGGTGCTGCCCTACGAGCGCCTGCTGGAATTGAGCCGCGGCTTCGAAGCCGGTGGCAGGGACATCTACCAACCGGAGGCCATCAAGACCGTTGCCGACTATTCCGGCTCCCGCTTTGTCGTCGTACCCTCCATGTTCGCCGCCGGCAACATGCTGCGCCTCTCCGCGGAGTTTCGCGATGTTCGTACCGGCGAGACCGTGGCCGCGGCCAAGGCAGAGCGCTCTCTTTCCGGCTCCCCGGAAGAGACTTTCTACGCCATGCAGGATGAACTCGCCGACCGCATCCAGGACTACTTCAAGAAAGTCGGACCGGGGCAAACCTACGAGGCGCGGCCTCCCACCGGCCGTCCGCGCACGGTCACTGCCGCCTTCAATTACACGGAGGCCAAAAACGCGCTTGCCCAGGGCAATACCGCCCGCGCCCTCGGCTTCCTGCAGCGCGCCATTGATGAGGACCCGGAATTCGCTCTTGCCTACGCCCGCATGAGCCAGGTGTATGGAGCGCTCGGCTACGACGACCGTGCCCGCCAGCCGGCAGAAAAAGCCAGCCAGTTGATTCGGGGCGAGACTCCGGTCGTAGATGCTTTGCTGATCCAGGCGAACCTGGCCGAGCGCACTTATGACTACTCCCTCGCTGAACAGAAGTACCAGGAACTGATTCGCCTCTACCCAGATGATCCGGATGCCCTCGCCAGCCTTGCTGCTGTGTACACGAACCAGGGCCGCTATCCAGCTGCTATCGCTCGCTACCAGGAAGCGCTCCAGCACGACCCCAACTACGTGGTCGTGCATCAAAAACTAAGCTGGCTTTACACCCGCACCGGCGACTTCGCCAAAGCGATCGAGCACGGCCAGCGTGCCGTCGAGCTTTCCCGTGCCATCGGCAACCGCGAAGGTGAAGCCGATGCCCTGCTAAACCTGGGCGAGATGTACCGGCTCAAGGGCGATCTCTCCAAGGCCTGGGAAGTGGGACAGGAGGCTTCACGCCTGGCACAGTCGCTCGGCTACGAGGCCTCTGTGTTGGGCACGGAAAAGTTCCTCGGTGACGTACTGGCCACCCAGGGAAAGCTGGAGGAAGGTCGGCGACACTACCTTACGGTAATCGAGACCAGCGCCGAGGTGCGCAACAATCGCTGGCAGGCCCAGACCCTCATGAACATCGGCGTCACCTACTGGAACCAGGGTGACCTTGCCAAAGCCAGAGAGTACTTCGAGCAGAGTCTCGCCCAATGGCAGCGTTATGGCGAGTACCGCGACCTGCCGGCCGTCCGCCAGCGTGCCCAGCTTCTCGCCAACTTCGGCGCCCTCCTCATGCAGTCCGGTCCCGATCCTGAGCGCGGTGCCCGCTACGCGCAGGAAGCCCTTTCCCTGTTTCGGACCATGGGCGAAGGGTATTGGGAGGCGCTCAGCTTGAGGAATCTCGGCACGCACAGCCTCAACACCGGCTCGTTCCAGCAGGCCAACGAATCGCTCCAACAAGCCCGCGACCTGTTCCAGAAAGTACAGGCCGCCTCCCAGGTGACCCAGGTCACCTACTTCCAGGCGAGCGCATTCTTCTACCAGAATCGCTATCAGCGGGCTCGCCTGGCCGCTGACGCCGCTCTGGCGCAGGCTCAGGACGCGAAACATCCCTTTCAAGTCCCTAACGCACAGATTCTCAGCGGCTGGATCTACCTGCGTTTGGGGGATACCGCGCGGGCCCGAACCTTGCTCGAGGATGGCCTGCAGGCGGCGTTAAAGGAAGGTTATGGTGAGCTTCTTCCAGACGCCTACGCGGCCCTGGGCGAACTCTATCTCGAACTAGGCGATCGCAACCGCGCTCGCTCCTACTTGCAGAAGAGTTCGGCCCTGTGGAAGGAACCCAGCGTCTCTGAGGCCACTATCGAAGCCCGGTCGAACCTTGGGTTGCTTTTCGCCGAAGAGGGAAACACCGATCGCGGCCTGGCGGAATGTCGTGCCGCCCTGGAGGGCGCCCGGCGTATCCAGCACTACCATACTATCGCCCGTGCCACTCTCAACCTGGCCCAAGTGCACCTCTTACGTCGTGAGCCCAAGCTCGCCCTGGACGTCTTGAACCAGCTCTTGTCCGCAAAGGCTGACCTGGGCGGCGAATTCCAGGCCCGCGCCTGGTTCCTGCAGGCCCAGGCGCTTGCAAATCTGGGGCAAAAGGAGCAGGCTATTGCGGCTCAGCAGCGCGCCCGGGAAGCTATCTTGCAGCTGCAGCGTGAATTGGATTCCGCCGACCGCCAGGGCTTCTCTTCTCGGCGCGATATCCGCGCGATCCTCGAGGAGCCGCCGCTCCGCCGCGCTTCCTGAGCCGCCATCATTACCCGGGCCTCTTAAGTAACTTCAGCCAGTCAAGGAGAGTGCTCTATGCCAGGTGGGACAGGAGAGATCGGTGGCGGTAGCTGCAGGGTATGCTTCCGAGCTGCCAACGTGAGGCCCAGAGCCGGTCAGCATTACGGGAACCCCGGTGACGATGCCGTAGTCAACGATGGCAGCGTGAACATGCCCTTCAATGTCACGGTGACGTTTCCGGATAACACAGCCAAGGTCGTCACCATCACAAGGCAAGAAGACAAGATTTGGTTTCAGTGGCCGTGGCCCCCAAGGGCTTCCGCGTCAAAGCGCAAGCCAAGAGCGAAAAGGAAGGGTCGGCGGTCTAGGTAGGTTTCCGGAGCAGGCTTCGGCCAAAGGAGGGTGCGAGATGCCCGGCAGCGGAGAAATCGGCGGCGGTAGCTGCAACGTGCGATTTG